>JAISZZ010000062.1 GCA_031284385.1 Treponema sp. | reverse complement strand
CTTCTGCTTAAAAACGGCAAAATGCACAGCATTTTCTGCGACTTGTGAGAGAACCCATAAGGTTCTTGAACAAGTCCAATGTCTCAAACACCTTTTTTCGGTTACATTTTCGATGTCTCACTGCGTGCGCTTGACAAAGGCGCGAGTTAGGCGCATAATATAACAATGTTTGCGGCAGAATTGCGGGGTGTTTTCCCGCCGGCGGGACGCGCCTTTCCATGCGCGGAACCTGGAGGGCAGCCGCCAGTTTTGCCTCAATGTCCCCCCCCCCCCCCATTAAATTTTTCTGGATTTTCACAACTCTATCATATTTTCACGCGGCCTTGCGTCCGTGCCCTCTTTTATCTGAAAAAACGCTGTTATGGCGTATTTTTTATTCCGGCATTTTGTCTTTGCCGGTAATACTCGTCTGTCCAGTAATGATGGCGCGGAACGGGGGTGGAATATGACGTAAACATGAATGCGGAAACGTGAATCGCTTGAATCTTGTTATGCGTCATTCAACCGCAGGGTGGTTGATGAAATCCAGCGCTTAACAAACTTTGTAGCCAAAGTAAAGGAGTAATATAATGGCGGACAAAAAATTTAGAATGGGAATGTTGACGGTACTGCTGGCGTTTGGTCTGATTATGTCAGGCTGTGAAAATGGAACCAGCGGCGGTGGAAACGATACGGCAGGGAAGTTGACCATTACGGGTATTTCATCAACGTATAACGGTAAGTATATTTTTGCCATATCAGAAAATGGCCTTATGTTTGCAGGCAATGTAGATAAACAAGAAGTGTACGCCATAAAAATTGCGGACGGGAAAGCTGTGCTTCCGGTTTATGTGCCTGGGGATAATGACAAGCCCATTCCTTATACCGGAAGCGAGACGCTGAATTTAGCTATATATATTTTAAACGCTGAGTTATTTAGAGGATTCGATACCGCCATAGCCGGTGTGATTGCTGAAGTAACGTTCAGTAACGGCGCTGGCAGCGTGAATGCTCCTAAATTTAGTACCATGTAATCTGGGGTAATCATCCGGCACGCTGAAGGATGCTGCGGATTGGGGGGTAGCGGAATACCGCGCTCGTGCGGGATGGAGCGTAGGGGGGACGGACGAAAAAGCGGCTATATGCCGCAAACGGTATGGAAATCGTCCCCCCTTCATATTCAGAATCATTGAATACCACCGCAAATGACCCGGACAACAACTGACATACCCGCATTTTAAAACCCCGCTTACGGTACGCTGCCGCGAAGCGGATTTAAACCCGCTGGCGGGGCGGATTTAAACCCACTGGTGGGGTGGCGGTGGGGGAAATAGCCGGATATTATAATCAGTATGACTGACGATGAACGCGGAGAAAATTATCAGAAGTTGAAAATGTCCGCGAAGGATGCGCCTGAGCTGCCGGGCTGTTATATCATGCGTGATGATGACGGGCGGATAATCTATGTGGGCAAGGCAAAACACTTGCGAAACAGGCTAGGTTCGTACTTTAGCGGGCGGAAAGACGTTAAAACCGCTACATTGATGAAGCGGGCGCGTTCCATCGAGACAATTATCGTTTCCAACGAATACGAGGCGTTGCTGCTGGAAAATACGCTGATAAAGCAACATTCGCCGCGATACAACATAAACCTGAAAGACGGCAAGTCCTATCCTGTGATTCGCCTGACTTCGGGGGCGTTTCCCAAACTATTCAAAACACGACATATTGTTGAGGACGGCTCGCGGTATTTTGGCCCTTTTGCCAATGTGCAGGCGGTTGACGGTATGTTACGCTTGATTGAAAAACTGTTTCCACTGCGAAAGTGCCGCAGATTGAGGAAACGCGATAACCCATGTATGTACTTTCATATCGGGCGCTGCGGCGCTCCATGCTGCGACAAGATTGATGCGGACGCTTACGAGGCTCAAGTTGAACAGGCCGCAAAACTTCTTACCGGCGAAACGGAGACGCTGATAACCCGTTTGAAGACGGATATGCTTAATGAGGCCGCCGTGTTGAATTTTGAAAAGGCGGCGCTGTTAAGAAATGCGATTGCCGATGTCGAAAATCTTGCCGCCGCCAACTCCGTTGTGGATTTTGACGAAACAGGGCGCGACTATATAGCGTGGGCGGTGGAGGGGATTTTGACCAGTTTCAGCGTTTTTTCGATGCGGGACGGCAAGCTGACCGGCAGGGAGTTGTACCGCTCCCGTTCCGCCGCCGCCGAGGAGGATACGCTTGAAACGTTTATTTCATCATATTACACGGAAGAGCGACCTCCGCCCGCAAAAATATTTCTGGAGACAGGCGAACCGGATGGTTCTGAACAGGAACTCACACTTGAAAATCCGGCAGACTGCAGCGCGGGGCCGTTTTCAAACATCGGGCGGTATTTCGTGGAACATTTTGGCTATGCGCCGGAATTCTGTTCACCGGAAGCAAGCGGAGAACGGCGGCACACTGCGGCTCTCGCGATGGCGCGGCAGAACGCCCTCGAAGATTTGAGGAAACGGCTTAAAGAACGCGGCTCGGAACCGGCGCTTGATGAGCTAAAGGCGGCGTTGGGCCTGCGCCGCCGCCCCGAACGTATCGAGGGCTTTGACATCGCCCAGCTTGACGGAAAGTATCCGGTTGCAAGCCTCATCGCGTTCAAAAATGGAATTCCCGACAAGAAAAACTACCGGTATTTTAAACTACGCTCGGTCATTGGCATAGTTGACGACTTCGCGTCCATGAGGGAAGCGGTACGGCGGCGGTACTCCCGTTTGATTCGCGAAAACAAGGACTTGCCCGACCTAATTCTTATAGACGGCGGCATTGGGCAGGTAGGCGCGGCGCGGGGCGTTCTTGTTGAACTTGGACTTGACATCGAAATCGCGGGTCTTGCCAAGCGGGACGAGGAAATCTGGCTGCCGGACGCGCACGAGCCGGTCAGACTCTCGCGGCGCTCGGAAGCGCTCAAAATTTTGCAGGCGGTTCGTGACGAGACGCACCGGTTTGCTACCGGCTTGAATCAGCGACTCCGCTCAAAAGAGGCGGCGTTCCCGCAGCTTGAAAGCATAGACGGAATTGGAGCTAAACGGGCGGCGCGGATTATGAGGCGTTACGGCAGCCTTGCCGCGATTGCCGCCGCGGATGCCGCCGGCCTCGCCGCCGCCTG
>JAISZZ010000050.1 GCA_031284385.1 Treponema sp. | reverse complement strand
CACCGGCTTCATCAGTACCCGGAGCTTTCGGAACATGAGGTAGAAACTTCGCGTTTCATCGCCGCTACATTGCGGGAGATAGGGATTGAGCCTGTCTGCGGAATTGCGGAAACTGGCGTGCTTGGTATAATAAAAGGTGGAAAATCGGGTAAAACCGTGCTTTTACGGGCGGATATAGACGCGCTGGAACTGAACGAAGAAACAGATTTGCCGTATAAATCGAAAATACCGGGAGTTATGCACGCCTGCGGGCATGATGGGCATACGGCGGGGCTTCTTTTAGCGGCCATGGCGTTAAATGAGTTAAAAGACAAGCTGCCGGGGACGGTAAAATTGATGTTTCAGCCCGCTGAAGAGAGCGTTGGCGGAGCGCGGCGCATGATTGAAGCCGGAATTCTGGAAAATCCTCATGTTGACGCTGCTTTCGGCTGCCACCTGTGGGGTCAGGCAGAAGAAGGTACGGTTCTGGTAAAAGCCGGGCCGGTTATGGCTTCTCCAGATGAATTTCATATCGTCATCAAAGGCGCGGGTGGACACGGCGCGATGCCCCATCTTGCCGTGGACCCGATACCGGTGGCGGCGCAGGCCATATCGCAGTTTCAAACGATAATAAGCCGCCGAAAGAATCCGTTGGAGCCGGCGGTACTTTCGGTTTGCATGATACATGGCGGGGAAACTCACAACGTTATCCCTGAAACGGTTGAGATTATGGGAACGATAAGGACTTTTAACGAGGAAACACGCGGATTTATTCCGAATGAGATGGAAAAGATTCTGCGAGGGCTTACTTTGGCGGCGGGCGTTTCGTACACTTTTAACGTGGCTAAACGGTTTCCCCCCCTTGTCAACGATGCGGCTGCGACAGAGCTTGTTAGGAAAGCGGCGGAAAAAATAGTCGGGCCTGACAAGGTCGGCGAGACCGCTCCCAATATGGGCGGGGAAGATTTTGCCTACCTTGCACAAAGTGTTCCCGCCTCGTTCTTTTTTGTTGGAATTGCGCCCAAAGGCGAACAAGTAATCCATCATAGTCCGCATTTTCAGTGGGATGACCGCGCCATCAAAATATCGTCGGCCTGTCTCTGTCAGACTGCGTTTGATTTTTTAGCCGGGTCTTAGCGCCCGGCGGTTAAAATAATTCAAAGAGGTGTAATTATGAAAACAACATCACCCGTAAACGAAAAGCCGGGGCTCATTTACCGGATGCTCAACTGGGTAGAATCGGCGGGCAACAAGATGCCGGATCCAATTTCTATTTTTGGCATCCTCTGTCTTTTGGTCATTCTTTGTTCGGCGCTGGTTTCTTTTTTCGGGGTAACCGCGATTCATCCTAAAGACGGTTCGATAGTCGAACCGGTCAATCTGCTTACCAAAGAGCATCTGCAAACCTTTCTGGGTTCCCTACCGGCGAACTTTCAGAACTTTCCGCCGCTCGCGCTCGTGCTGATGGTAATGTTCGGGGTCGGCATTGCAGACAAAACAGGCTTACTGGAAGCCGCTCTGAAAGGCAGCCTGTCGAATCTGCCAAAAGGACTCGTTAGCTGGGTTATTATATTTGTGGGCATCCTCGCGAATGTCGCGGGGGACGCAGGCTTCATCGTGTTGCCCGCTTTGGCCGCGATAGTGTTTATCAGCGTTGGGCGGCATCCCTTCATCGGCATATTCGCCGCATTTGGCGGAGTGGCGGCTGGTTTTGCCGCGAATCTGATTCTGGGACTTTCGGATGTTCTTGCCGCCAGCTTTACCATTCCAGCCGCTCAGATGATAGACCCGTCGTATAAATCGTCTCCAGCGATGAACTATTACTTCATCATCGTTTCGACAGTATTTCTTTCTGTAGTCGGCACCATTGTTACAGAAAAAATAATCGCGCCCCGTTTCGAGAACGAGCCATTCGAGAATCCCGGCGCTGGCGCCGGGGCGGAAACAAGCGATGCTCAGAAAAAAGGACTCCGCTGGGCCGGATTTTCGTTTTTGGCTCTGTTAGTCCTGCTGGTCATCCTATGTTTGGGACCCGCGCCGTTCATGGCGGATCCGGCCACCGGCTCCATTGTCGATCCTAACGCGCCGCTGATGAAGGGTGTAATCCCGATACTCACCGTTATTTTTCTGATACCCGGCATCATTTACGGCGCGTTTACCGGCTCAATCAAGAATGACAAGGATGTTGTAAAAATGATGTCCAAGGCGCTGAGCGAGATGGGCGGTTACATCGTGCTCGCGTTTGCGGCCTCCCAGTTTCTCGCGCTGTTCAACTATACACGGCTCGGAACTCTGTTGGCGATAAAGGGCGCGGACGCGCTGAAAGGAATAGGACTTACCGGCATGGGACTCATCATTGCGTTCATATTATTCTCGTCCATTCTAAACCTTTTTATCGGAAGCGCCTCGGCAAAATGGGCTATTATGGCGCCGATATTCGTTCCCATGTTCATGTTGCTGGGCTTCGAGCCGCCTTTGACGCAGATGGCATACCGTATCGGCGATTCAGTCTCAAACCCGATAAGCCCGCTTTTTCCGTACTTCCCTATACTGCTTGGATATCTGAATCTGTACAAAAAGAATTCGGGGATTGGTACAGTTATAGCAAATATGCTTCCTTATTCGATTTGCTTTTTCTTTACATGGACAATTTTGTTATTAATTTATGTAGCGTTAGGTTTACCATTAGGACCAAATTAAATGATTCATATTAAAGGACTTTGTAAAACTTTCGGCAGCCTTAGTGTACTCAAAAATATAGACCTCCGTGTGGCGGAAGGAGAGAAACTCACAATAATCGGGCCTTCGGGTTCCGGGAAAAGTACTCTTATTCGCTGCGTAAACGGGCTTGAGGAGCCTACGGATGGTATCGTGATAATTAACGGGGAACAGCTTACTCACAGCAGCCGCACTTATATCGTGCGAAAATACTGCGCTATGGTATTTCAACAGTTTAACCTGTATCCGCATATGACGGTTCTACAAAATATAACGTTAGCTCCCGTCAAACTGCAAAAAAAAAGCAAAAGCGAGGCTCAGGAGATAGCTTACGAGTATCTGGACATGGTGGGGCTGCGCGATAAGGCGAATGTTTATCCGGCCACGTTGTCCGGCGGCCAGCAGCAGCGGATAGCAATTGCCCGCGCTCTTGCTACACGGCAAAAGATACTTTTGTTTGATGAGCCGACTTCTGCGCTCGATCCGGAAATGGTGCAGGAAGTCCTAGATGTCATGATTCGCCTGTCGCAGCAGGATTCAATAACTATGGTTGTTGTTACCCACGAGATGGGTTTTGCGCGGCAGGTCGCGGATCGTGTGATTTTTCTGGATAACGGCAGCATTATTGAGGAGGGGCCGCCGGAAGAATTTTTTGAACATCCCAAAAATGAGCGGACGATAACTTTTTTAAGCAAGATTTTACGTTGAATTCCGCGTGTTACGCGGTTAAAGTCTTGTAAAGCCAAATATATTAGGAGACATCATGAAGTTAAACAGAATAATTTTATTTGTATGTGCCACAGCGCTTATTGTGGCATCGAGCGCCTGTAAAAAGCAGGGGGACGCCTCTGGCGTCGCCGAGATTAAAAATGCCGGCGTATTGAAAGTCGGAGTAAAATCCGATGTCCCGGGTTTCGGTTTTTTTAACACGTCGACAAATCAGTATGAAGGATTTGAAATTGAAATCGCCAAACTGATTGCCAACGAAATCGTGGGAGCCGGGAATAATGTCAAATTCGATCCGGTAACCGCCAAGACACGCGGCCCGCTTTTGGACAACGGCGAGCTTGACATGATAATCGCGACATTCACGATTACGGATGAACGGAAACTCACCTACAACTTTTCAACGCCGTACTACACGGACGCGGTTGGAATGTTGGTAAAAAGATCTTCAGGCATAGCGTCCCTCGCCGATCTTGACGGCAAAACGATAGGAGTGGCGCAGTCCGCCACGAGCAAAGAAGCGATAGACGCTGCCGCGAAAGCCATCGGAGTAACGCTCAAATTCGCGGAATTTTCTACATACCCGGAAATAAAAGCGGCCCTCGATTCGGGGCGCGTCGACGTGTTTTCTGTCGATAAATCCATTCTGAACGGCTATCTTGATGATGAAACCGTGATTCTGCCGGACGAATTTTCGCCGCAGCCTTACGGCGTAACCACAAAACTTTCGAACAAAGCGTTGGCAGAAAATGTTGACAGCCTCATTCAAAAATGGTTGGCCGACGGGACTATATCCGGTCTTATAGCACGGTTTAATCTGTAAAATATACCCTCCTCCCCTGCCAATCCATAACACTAAGCCGCGCAGCCGGAAAATATGGATGGGGGGGGGGGGGGGTACAGGGGGAAGTCATGGGTGGGCCATTCGCGCTTGGGCGCTGGTTAAAATTATTTACTGATATTGACATTTTTATACAGGGATTTGGCGTTACGCTGCTCGTATCCCTGTCCGCCCTCGCCATGGCGTTGATTATGGGCGTTATTTTTGGAATGCTTTCAATGTCAAATTTTGGACTACTGAAAATAGCAAGCCGTATTTATGTTGAATTTTTTCAGAACACGCCGCTTGTGATACAAGTATTCTTTTTTTACAACGCGCTGCCTTACGCCGGAATCAGGATGAGTGTAATGAGTATCGGCATAATTGGAATAGGATTGTACCACGGAGCCTATGTTGCGGAAGTTGTGCGGGCAGGGGTGCTTTCCATTCCCAAAGGGCAGAAAGAAGCCGCCAGTTCGCAGGGCTTTTCGTATATACAAGCCATGTCTTACATTGTGCTGCCGCAGGCTGCAAAAGTCATACTGCCGCCGCTCGCGAATCAGGCTGTAAACCTAATCAAAAATACGTCCGTATTAGCTTTAATAGCGGGCGGCGATTTGATGTACCGCGCCGACTCGTGGGCGGCAAACGGAAGTTTGAGTTATGGCCCTGCCTATGTGGTGACCGGCGCGTTATACTTTATTCTATGCTTTCCATTGGCAAGCTGGGCGCGGCGTTTCGAGGAACGGTTAAAAAACCGCGAACACATGACTGTTCCGAAAGAAGCTGCGGAGGAGGGCGCGGGGGAATGATGCGGATTATCACCGATATATTTACGGCGGACAATTTCCGGTTTTTAATGGCCGGCCTCTGTAACACGCTGTTTATTTCAGTCTTTACGGTAGCGGTAAGCGTTGTGCTTGGCACGGCGCTCGCGATATGCAGAAACTACGGGCGCGGTGCGGTTCGTTTGGCGGCGTCAATTTACATTGAGATTTTTCGTAACACGCCGCTATTGTTGTGGATACTGATCTGCATATTTATGCTGCGTTTCGGAACATCGATGGGACGCGGCGGCCTCGCGCTCACATTGTATACATCTTCCGTAATAGCGGAAATAATGCGCGGCGGCTTAAACTCCATCGCTAAGGGGCAATTTGAGGCCGCCCGCTCGCAGGGCTTTAACTTTTTTCAAACGCTCGAATACATAATACTGCCTCAATGTTTCCGCCGTGTCGTGCCTTCCCTAATGAGTCAAATTATCACTACGATAAAAGACACGTCGTTTCTGGCTCAATTCGCTATCGCCGAACTATTTTTTAACGCGAAAGTTTTGATGAGTACCCTTCCGCAGAAGGTACACATCACAAGCGCCCATATATTCGTAATTTTTATATTTGTCGCTCTCGTTTACTTTGCAATAAATTTTTTGCTGTCCTGCATTGTCAGGAAATTGAACAAAAATAGCGCCGCCACATCAGGCCACTCTCATTAATCCACGCTCCACGCCATCCGCCGCGTGTACAGTTCCTGATGAAGCATTTGCATAATGAAATGAGCTTACCCCTAGGGCAATGCTGATTAATTGCGGGGAACGGTTTTGGGGGTGGTTTATCGGACAAAAAAATGAAATACGCCCCTATAACCGGCTTTCTTACCCCCTTTAACAGGGCTTTTTACCCTCCCGCGCCTCCCT
>JAISZZ010000162.1 GCA_031284385.1 Treponema sp. | reverse complement strand
AGCGGACTGGAAAAATCATAGGGTTTGACGAGGGGGCGCGGCAATGGTTTATAGCGCGGCTACAGGCTATTGAGATAGCGGAGCTGGATAAAGAGGAGATAATCGAAGTTATGGACTTACTGCTGCCTGAGCGGGAAGGGGCGGGGACGACATAGAGTCGACCTACAGGCGGAGGGTATGAAAAGAGCTGTGAAAAAGACGGGGGCGTGGTATATGGGACAGATAGTTAATTGCGAATACGTTTGCGGGTATATAAATCGGAAATGGGGCTTTAGCAATGTTCATGCCAAAAGGGGTGGCGGTTTGCCGCCGCTGGGTGGGGGAGCCATTTACAAAAAAGTTTTTTCCAAAAAAATGGCAAGGCCGTCAGCGGTGTTTGAGCCTATGATAAAATCTGAGTGTTCACGTGTGGAAGGACGGGCGTTAGATGGCGAAACGGAATATCCAGCCATGGATAGCATGGAAATATCATTTTCCTCATCGCCAAACGCAATGGCATCCGCCGGAGTGAGGCCGTAAAATTCGAGCGCTGTTCTCATTCCGGCTCCTTTTGAAACGCCGACGGCTAAAATTTCCAATATGTATTCGGCGGACATGGTTACACATACTTTATCACGTAATTTTTCTGTTACAAGCCGGCGTATATGCCGTAATTTTTCTTCTTCACCGGTAAAAATTCCCTTTACGCAATAGTTTGAATCATCCTCCAACAGAACGCTGCACATATCGCCGTATGAAAAAGAGATACCCGTTCGCTCGCTGTAGGCCGCCGTCGCATCGGAGGACTTTTCAGCCATCAAAAATTCCGAGAAGCTGCCTGTTTTTTTGCATAAAAAAATATGAAAATGCGTATTTTCCGTGTGCGCTATGTCCACGCAGGCAGTAATCACTTCTTGACCGATGTAATGCCTCTCAATAACGCGGCGCGAGGGCATATCCATCACTATCGAACCATTGTAGTAAACCATCGGACCTCTGGCGCCTATCGCGGTGCGGTAAACCTCTGACGCTTCAAGACTGCGCCCCGTAGCAATAATTATTCGGAGACCCTTTTCTATACAGCCGCACAGGGCGTTGCGCGTCCGTTCCGTCAACACTGCGTTTGCGCCGAGCGTTGTTCCGTCCAAATCTATCACAAGAATCTTTACCTTTTCTTTTTGTAATTCCATAGTTGTCAATATAGACAAACCCTGCGGCTTTTGCTACCATGAAGTATTGCGGCTGTCGTATAACGGCTATTACCCCAGCCTTCCAAGCTGGAGACGTGGGTTCGACTCCCATCAGCCGCTGCTTTTCAGATATTTGACGTTTTTCCATTTTTGCGGAAATACCGATACCTTATGATGTTGGGAAGCGTTATGGGCGCGTCCACTAGGGAACTACTGATTAACTTGCGGCTCTGCGCCAACGATTCATTGACATTGAGCGCTCGCATAAATCAGCGCTTCCCTAGATGCCAGACAAACTATAACTTAAGAGCCATTTCTAAAATGAGGTATAAGCATGACCGGAAAAGACTGGGCATATCTGCTTGCCGATGAGCGGACGGATGCCGTTTTCACGCCGCTCTATGGGCGGGATGCCGCCGCGAACCGTGAACGATACGTGCGGTTGCTTGACGGACTTCTTGCGTTAGGTACAAGCGCGTTCCCGGAAATAGGCGGAGACATCCGGGCTTTCTCGGCGGCAGGGAGGACAGAGCTTTGCGGCAACCACACGGACCACAACGGGGGGAAGGTCATCGCCGCTTCGATTCGGGAGGATGTCGCGGCGTTTGTCGTGCCGCGTAATGATAAGCGTGTGCTGTTCCGCTCGACCGGTTTTCCCGATGTCAACATCGATTTAAGCGATATTGCGATTAACGAGAAAGAAAAAGGAACAACAGAATCGCTTGTGCGCGGCATCGCCTCCGAATTTGAAAAACGCGGGACATCTGTCGGCGGCTGGACGGCAGTAGCCGATTCATCGGTGCCGCCCGGATCGGGCATTTCCTCGTCGGCGGCCGTCGAGGTGTTGTTCGGTAAGATTTTTGACAGTCTCTACGGCGGCGGCAGCCGGAACGCGCTGGAAATTGCGCGTATCGGTCAGACTGCGGAGAATAGATACTTCGGCAAACCGTCCGGCTTGATGGATCAGGCGGCGTGCGCGTCAGGAGGTGTTATCGCGATTGATTTCTCCGGCGCGGAAGAACCCATCGTGCGCCGGATTGATTTCGACCCGTCTTTGCACGGTTATGCGCTTGTCGTGGTAAACACACGCGGCAGCCATGTCGATTTGACACCCGATTACGCGGCGGTTGCCGCCGAGATGCGTGCGGTTGCCGCTTTTTTCGGCAAGGAAACCCTCTGCGAAACCTCACCCGACGCGATTCTTGCCAACGCAAAAGCTATTCGGGAGATGTGCGGCGACCGTGCCCTGATGCGCGCTATGCACTTTCATAACGAAAACAACAGAGTTGACGCGATGTACCGTGTGATGCGACGCATCAACATGGCGGGCGAGCTTTACGAAAAACAGACGCTATTCGGGGAATACCTCGCCATCGTCAACGAATCAGGCCATTCCTCATGGGAGCTGCTACAGAATATGTATCCGCCTTCGCAGACGCGGACGCAGGCACTGTGCGCCGCGCTTGCGGTAACAAGGGAATTGCTCGCCGCCAGTAAAGCTCAAGGTGCGTGTCGGGTGCATGGCGGCGGTTTTGCCGGTACCATTCAAGCGTACATCCCAAACGATATGCTTCGTACATATACGGAAACGATGGATGCCATCTTCGGCGGTGAAGCCGCATCCGTACTGACCATCCGGCCTGCCGGCATGACAGAGGTGTTACCTTGAATACTCTCATTACCGGCGGCACATACTCGCATAAATCAGCGTTGCCCTAAATGTCGGTACGCAGTGGAATCGGCGTATTATCAATTTCGTCTATACGGTTTTCGTACACATAATATTTCGTCATTTTAGCGATTTCGGGACTTAACAACAAAATCGCGATAATGTTGGGAAGCGTCATCAGAGCATTCAATGCGTCCGCCAGATCCCAGACAAAGCCGATAGTAAGAACCGTTCCTAAAAATGTAAAAATAACATAGATTACACGGTAAGGGATGTTGCTTTTCGGACCGAACAGGTATTCTGCGCCTCTTTCCCCATAGTATGACCAGCCCAGTATAGTGGAAAATGCGAATGTAAACAGTCCGAAAGTCAAAACCAGCGTTCCCCAAACAGGAATTTGGTTAAACGCGGCATGGGTAAGTTTGCCGCCGTCGTTAAGCGTGTCAATATTACCGTTCGCTATGACAGAACTAACGATTACAAGCCCTGTCAAAAGGCAGATTACTACAGTGTCCCAAAAAGTTCCGGTACTGGAAACCAGAGCCTGACGCACGGGATTCCGCGTTTTGGCCGCCGCCGCCACGATGGGCGCGGAACCCATGCCGGACTCGTTTGAAAAGAGGCCGCGGGCTATACCGTACCGTGCCGCGCTCATCATCGAGGAAGCGACAAAACCGCCGCCCATCGCCTTTGGATTAAACGCCGCGTTCAGTATCATTTGAATCGCAGGAATCAAAAACTGGCGGTTGATCATCAACAGGATGACACATCCCAGCACGTACAGAACGGCCATTATAGGCACAAGAGCCACACAGATTGTCGTTATCCATTTAATTCCGCCTATCAGTACAAGGCCGACCAGTACCGTGAGAATAATACCCGTAATCCATTTGGGAACATTGAACGATTCGCTTACAAGCTGCGCCACCGCGTTGGATTGAACCCCATCCCCGATACCGAAAGCCGCCAGCGCGGCAAAAACCGCGAACAGAACGCCAAGCCATTTCATTTTTAAGCCACGTTCCAGCGCAAACATCGCACCGCCCAACATCATGCCGTCTTCATCTTTTACCCGGTACTTTACCGCGATAAGGCTTTCGGCGTATTTTGTCGAAATCCCAAATATACCGGCAAGCCACATCCAAAGAACCGCGCCCGGCCCGCCCATCGCGATGGCCGTTCCAACACCTATGATATTACCCGTTCCAATGGTAGAGGCAAGCGCCGTAGTCAACGCGCCAAATTGCGAAACATCTCCGCTTCCGTCCGCGTCTTTTATAACTGATAATTTTATGCCCAGCCCAATTTTACGCTGAATAAAACCGGTGCGCACCGTCATAAACAAGTGCGTTCCAAACAACAGTATCAACAGCCACGGCCCCCATAGCCAGCCGTCTACTGTACTAACCAGTATTCCAAATGTTTCCATGCATACCCCTTAAAAACTGACATACGGTATTAAAGTAGTACAGACTTATACATATTTGCATAAATCAGTGCCAATCAGATAAATTGTACCGTACGATTCTGTCTGGGTCAATGAACCGCGGTGAGACATTTCAAAAAGTAACCTAAATGTCTTTGGTAGGACATTTAGAAAAAGTAACTTTAGCCTTGTGGACAGCTAAGAGCGGGCCGATGGCATGGTTTAGAGCTTATCCGCAAATAGAAAACAGTCGATAAATAAGGTATGAAAAGAGAAGCAGGAAGCGGGATTAAAGCATGGGAACTGACGGATGAGTTGTGGGAACGGGTCAAGGGATTCA
>JAISZZ010000014.1 GCA_031284385.1 Treponema sp. | reverse complement strand
GGGGGGGTACTTGTGAGAGAGGCAATAATGGTATCTAACAAGTCTAATATTTTTTACAAGTTTGGGGATAAAATGAAATCTACCCATAAAGTAGCTGCGTTTGTTTTTGCGTTATGTATTTTGTGCGGCGGATGTGCGAAACAGTCGCTGCACAAGCAAAGTTTCACCCTTGAAGAAGGAAGGCTTTCCGTTGGCGTTGAAATCGGGTATCCGCCTATGGAATATTACGATACCGACGGTAAAACTCTTATTGGGTTTGACATTGATCTAACAAAAGTTTTGGCGGAAAAATTAGGATTAGAAGTAAAATATATAGATGTCGACTGGGAGGGTATTCTAGCGGGTTTGGATACCGGTAAGTATGATGCTGCCATTAATATTACTATTTTACCCGAGCGGCAAGAGCGGTACAATTTCACAAGGCCATACATCGACAGTTCCATAACCATTGTAACACTCAAAGATTCCAGTTTGAAAATTGAAAAACCGGAAGATATTGCGGGATATAGAGTCTGTTATCAAAGCGATACGACGGCTCAGTATTTTACCGAAAAATTGAGCAGACAGCGAGTACACTTTACTTCATATCCTTATGACAAAATACTTAATTGTTTCGATGATATTAAACTGGGAAGGGTTGATTTTATTGTGGCTGATAATATTGTTGCATTTGATTATGCGGGGAAAGAAAACAGCCCATTTGAAGTAGTTTGGCAGGGGAATTCCGGTGAGCATATCGGTATTTGTCTAAAAAAATCGAATGATGCCCTAACGGATGCGCTGAACAACGCCCTAGAGGAATTATTTGAGGATGGAACTATGCTGCGAATTTCCCAAAAAATATTCAACCGTGATTTAGTCTCGTCGATTAGAAACGCACATAAATGAAGCTCACCGCCCTGAAGTCGCACGTTTGCGGCACAAACTGTGCCACAAACTGTGCCGCGAGGGGTAGCAGAGACCCCCACTGCCAAAAAAAACAGCGTCCCAAAAGGACGCTGTTTTTTTCATGTAGTGAGTTTCGCTCAAGCAAAACTCACTGCCAAAAATTAACCGCTAGATCCTCCCTCGCTAGGGTCACCGGTACTTTCTGACGAGTAAGCGTAAAGCAACTTTACTTCGAACTTGCCGTTACCATAACCGCCCGTAGTATCATCACCAGTTATATTGTTGCCCGCCCATACATTGCAATAATTGTTATTGAAAATATAGTATTCCGCCTTGTATTTGGCAGCGTAACTGGTATAAACACCACCAGTGTAACCGCTGATGTAAGATGTGCCGCCGGAACCGGAGCCTACCTGGAAATCCTGGTTGGCATAGCCGCCGTAGTAGCCGCCGCCGCCGCCTGAATTCCCTTCGTTTCTGCCATCGTTCAAACTTTTTTTATGCAGGCCATCCTGTCCTTGTCCGTTAGCCCTAAGCTTCGAGCCATCACTTGACGGATTTACACCCGGCACTTTGCGTGACTTCACATTTCCGTTGCTGCCGCTCTTATCGTCTTTTCCAGTTGAATCGGATACCGCCGCGCCGCCCGGGCCGCCGGGTACAGGGTACCAGGGATTGTCTGCCGCTTGAGCGCCGCCACCGCCGCCTGCCGCGACCATTATACGTTTGCCGCCGATACGCATATCTGTGGCACCGCCGCCGCCTGAACCGTCAGGATAGGCCGGTTCGTGTCCTATGCCGCCCTTGCCGCCGCCATTAAAGCCTGCCGCTATATACTCTGCCGCGTGTTTAAGGTAACTTCCACGTCCCTGTCCGCCCAAATAGAATGTTACGTTTTGCCCTTTTTTGAGCCATATAACGCCCTGCGTCTTTGCGCCGCGCCCGCCATAAGCTATGTAGAGGCCGCCAGATGGGTAGTTGCTGGCATCGCCCGTGCTTCTTGTAGCGACATTTCCACCCTGAGCGCCCCAAAGAGTAACTTGATAGTAACCGTCCTGCTCCACATTCCATGTGTATATGCCGTTTTCACCGCTGATTTCTTTGGAGGTTACTATTTTTGTGTTTTCGGCGGTAAGCGGATTCGGTTCCGCAGAAACACCGCCGCTTGAAATTTTAGGCACACTGGGCTGACCAAACACGCCGCCGCCAAAGGTCTCTAGCGTAACACCTTCTCCCAATTTCGGAAATACATGAGTGCCACCGCCTTCTGTTATCTGGTCATGGTCATAGGTCTCTGTATTCTTCTTGTATATGTTTTGCGCACCGGTTTTGACAGCATCTTTGAAGACTCCAATAGCAGTAACAAGAGCGCTGTTTGCGTTATCAATTTTGGCTTGCCCCGCACTAAGGTCGATAACAGCATCACCTTCACCCTTCAACAGATCAGTGTCCGAAGTCTTGTAAACGTTTTCCGCCAACCCTATAGCAGTTTCCAACGTAGTTAAATCGGATGTCCCTACATACCTCGTGCCTTCCGGTACATCTTCCACTTTGGCGGCAGCATTACTGTCCGCACCGTTTTGAATGACTATAATATTGTTATTAGCGTCCCTGACCTTTGCTTCGTTCGCGGTCAGTATCGTTGCTTTAAGCGTGTCACGTTGAAGCCAACTCGTGTTTTCGCCGGGCGGGTCGCCAGGCGTTCCGGTGCCCTTCTGTTTTGCAGCGTTAAAGGCATTAATAGCCGCCGATAATGTATTTGCGGCATCATCGACATCTTCTTGGACCAAATCGCGAGTCTCACTATCTTCAGTAATTTTATCGCTGTTTTTTACAGCCTCCGCGGCTTGTATAGCCGCTATAAATGCAGCGTAGTCACTTGAAGACACAACATCCATTGTATTCAATACTCCGCCTTTAACCTCATCGGTTATACTATCAACAACAATGACTCCCGATTTCGCTTCTATGGCCAGCAAAATATATCGCACTAATTCTCTTTTATCTATCAAGCTAAGGCTTTTGATGTGCGCTACAATTTGTTGATAATTTTTTACGTCAAACTCTTCATTGTAAAATCCGTAAATCTCGACATTATTAAATACGAGATAATCTTTTTTAATATCACTATTATTAATTATTGTATAAGCTGTATCCACACTGCCGGTATTATCATCCCCCCCCCCCCCGATGGGGCCAATGCATCTAACACATCGTGCGACTCTATAGCCGCATCTATTTTATCTTTGTTTTTTATTTTCTTAGCGTCATCTCCATCGTAATCTTTATTGTCATTCCAAAATTCTTCGGAATAGACATAGGCCGTCCAATCAATTACATAGCCTTCGTCAACCAGAGCGTTAAGCCGTAGAACTTCGTTGCCGTAGCCGTCATCGGCTATAAAAGAAGCTACCCATGACGGGTCAAATTTTAAATGCTCTGTTGCTCCTACTAACTCTAAGTCAATTTTACCAGAGTATTTACTGAAGTTCTCAGTCGAACTAAATTCTATTGTATCTATCGTAGTCTGCTCAGCCGCGCCCGCTTTTACATAGCCTATGGTTGTGATGTCATAGTTTTCGTCGTTGCCGTCCTTTTCGTATTTGGCAGCCCCCGTCCCATCATAACTGGCTGTAACACTGGTGGCTTCTTTACTTCCGTCAAGCATTGTCAACGTTACTTTGGTCAGTATATACCCCGGCACAGCGGAATAGCGCACCTTTCCCGCAGACGCGTCGTAGGTAACAACCAGGTGCTTGCCGTTATACTTTAAGTTTATGTTCCCTGCCTTCGTTATGGTAGTCGTATTCCTCGGCACATCCGTAATTCCACCTGCGGCATCCTCGCAGCCGGAAAAACCGGCGGCAACCAGAAAGCCAATTACTAATACTGATAGGTATCTTCGTTTCATGTTTGTCCCCTTATGATAGGTGATAATGCATCCAAATGACACATTGCTAAAGCAGGAAAACAATTCCTCCCTTACACAAGGTAAGTATAGTAAAACCATTGATTTGTGTCAACTAGCGAATAGCCAGTGTCGCTAGCGAATAGCCAGTTAACCAGCAACTTTGAATTTATGAACTCACTTTACGCGCCAAAGCCAAGCGCAGGGCTCGTTCAAGAACCTTAAAACAGGGACGCGCGCATCAACAATGTTGATGCGCGCACATTTGCATAAACCGGCGCTTCATTAGCGGCTTGCGCCGGCGCGAGGGTTTATAGTATAGTAATATTACTGAGGTGCGGAATGAAAATTGTTTATATCTTTTTAGCGGCGTTATGCCTGCCGCTATTTTTTTCGTGTGAAGAGGTTACGGATCCGGTTGAAGATACCACGCCGCCAAATAATATTCCATACGTTCCACCGGAATCCCAAAACATAATCAGCCCCATAGTTGAGTATGCGGCAACCGCTTACGAGACGCCATCCCGACGCGTGAAATTTAACGAGGGGGAAACTACGGTAACGCTTCCGGGACTGAACGGGCATAGCGTATACCTTGTCAAAGTGAACAAAGGCAGCACGGAAATCCCATCGTATCAAACCGGGAATGTTAAATCTGATACCTCCAGCAGTTTGCGCCGGAATAGTTATGGCGGCGCTGATGCTACAAGGGTCGTTTCGCCGCTTGATAAGGCCGGCCCGGTATCGGCGGTATTCACCAGCGAAACTGGGGAAACCGTAACGCGCTATGAATTTCAGGGGAATGAAAAAGTATACGACGCTATACGGGCGGGACTGTTACAGACACGTTCCGTTTCACGCAATTCCGGCGCAACGTTGAAAGCTGCAATTAGCAGTCCGCAATACTATGCCGCCGCCACCATCGGCGCTTCGAAAGAATTTTGGACGCTAAAAGATGGCAAGGACAGCAAGATAACCGCTACGTTACGCGCTGTGGGAACGTACAGCAATGTATGGGTTGCCGATGAAAACTTTTCGGGTAGTAGCGCCGCGGACAATAAAATAACCGCAGCGCAGGCTGGATCGCTTGCTAGTAAGTTCGATACAATCTATGGATACGAGACACCCGTATTTGGATATGAATACGGCGGGGGTATAACAGATACCGGCGACGAGAACTACGGCGGCGTTGACAGCGACCCCAAAATTCAAATTTTGGTGTTTGATATAGACGGTGATTATAGATCAACACAAACCGGCGGGACTTTAGGTTATTTCTACACTCTTGACGAGTTCTTTGATGCTACGGCGTTTGCGGAGACTAACCATCATAGCAACCAAACCGAAATGTTTTATATCGACGCTTTTTTTACCGCAAAAAGTCCCGCATGGATATACTCCACGCTGGCGCATGAATTTCAGCACATGATTAACTTTAATCAAAAAGTAATACGGCCTATATTAGCCGGCAGGGATGTTCTTAGTGAGCCGGATACGTGGTACAATGAGATGCTTTCAATGCTGGCCGAGGATTTAATAGACCCGCTTATCGGTATAGGTGTTGATAATAACGGACATCCGGTTCTGACAAGGATACCGGGATTTTTGAGTAAATACTACAAAGGCGATCTTACAGAGTGGGGCATCACATATGAAGCCATGCTTGCATCCTATGATAAAGTTTATGGATTCGGCGCGTACATGGTACGCAATTTTGGCGGCGCAAAGCTTGTACAAGAAATAATGTCCAACAATTTTATCGACATAGAATCACTGAACGCCGCGTTGAACAGCGCCGCTAACCCGAATAAAGAAAGTGTAAACTCGTTTGCCGCCGCATTGAGCCGCTTTGGTGAAGCGATGATGTTCAATCAGGCGGACGCTAATAAACCCACGGGCGTTTTTTCGTTTAACAATACTGTAACAAGTACCATCAACGGTACCAATTATACATTCAACGGGTTTGATGTATGGACTCATAAAAATAGCCCGTCCAATCTAAAAGGCCCTGTCGTTTGGAAATTAGATAAGGCTTATGCGCTGGATCCGTACACGATACTGTTGCAATCAAAAAATGAATGGCAGGGGGTAACGGGCGACCTTACAATAACTTTTGAGCCGCCTGCCGATATTAACTCGGTAGATTTTTACGTCATGGTCAGGTAGTTACAGAATCAGCATCGCGTCGCCATAACTAAAGAAGTTGTACTCTTTTTTTATGGCTTCGCGGTATGTATCCAGTATCAACTTTCTGCCGTGAGCGCCGCCGGCAAACGCGCATACCAACATCAATAATGTGGACTCAGGCGTATGGAAGTTGGTAAAAAGCGCGTCCGCCGTTTTGAACCGGTAGTCACCGTGTATAAAAATGTCCGTGCTTTGTTCGCCGGTCATAAACCCATCTTCGCGCCAGGCTGATTCCAATGCCCGCAGCGTGGTCGTACCTACGGAAATTACCTTTCTGCCCCCGCGTTTTGCCGCTTCGATACGTTTTGCCGTTTCGCTTTCGATGCAAAAAAATTCTTTGTGCATCTGATGGTCTTCGACTCTCGCACCACGTACAGGTAAAAATGTTCCAAGCCCGACGTGCAATGTGATAAACGCGCTTTCAATGCCGCGTTCAGCCAGAGCCGAAAGGATTTCTCCGGTAAAATGCAAACCGGCGGTCGGCGCCGCCGCGGAGCCGTACTGCCGCGCGTACACGGTTTGATACCGCTCGCTGTCTGAGTCCTCGTCCGGGCGTTTTATGTACGGCGGCAGCGGGATATGCCCATGCTTGTCGAGCCATCTGTCGTTGATGGGGCTGTCAAAACGCAACGTATACCGCTCGCCTGAGCGCGACAATTCGGCTTCCGTTTCGCCGTCCGCGAAACGGAAGCGTTCACCCAGCCGTTTTGACGCTTTTTTTACGATTACTTCCCAGACTGACGCGGATTCCAGCATATTGAGCAGTAAAAATTCTGTCCGCCTGCCCTGCCTGCCGATTCCAAACAATCGCGCCCTGCGTACCCGCGAATCGTTGAACACCATAAGCGAACCGCTTTCGATAAGGCTGGGCAAATCTTTTACGGCGCAGTGCGAGCGTTTTGCCGTTTCCCGTTCCAGAACCAGAAGACGGCTTTCTCCGCGGGCCGCCGGCGGGTACTGCGCGACACGCTCTGCGGGCAGGTCAAAGTAAAAATCGCTTGTATTCATCAGTTTGAAAAAAGACCTTCGTTTAACGCATAGCCGTCCGGCGGGCGTTTTATTTCTAGGTTGAGGTGTTTGTATGCGAGCGGCGTTACCATTCTGCCGCGTGGCGTGCGCTGTAAAAGCCCTGCCTGAATTAGGTATGGTTCGTAAAAGTCCTCCAGCGTATCGACAGACTCGCCTACCGATATGGCGAGCGTCTCGGCGCCCACCGGACCGCCGCCGTAACGCTCAATTATCATACGCAGGATTTCACGGTCCAGCCGTTCCAGTCCAAGTTTGTCGATTTCAAGGCGTTTTAAGCCGTCCCGCACAACATCTATCGTTATGGACGGCAGTTTTTGTACCTGCGCGTAGTCCCGCATTCGCCTGAGCAGGCGATTCGTAACACGCGGCGTAAAGCGTGACGACATTGAAAGCAGCGCGGCGGCATCGTTTTCGATTTTTACGCCCAGTATGGCGGCGGAACGGCGTATTATGGCCTCAATATCCGCACTTTCGTACAGTGAAAACCGGCAGCTTATTCCAAAACGGCTTATCAGGGGGCTTGAAACCATGCCGGCCTTTGTCGTGGCTCCTGCCAGCGTGAACGGTTTTAGCGGCAGCCTCATGGTACGCGCCCCCGGCCCCTGCCCAATTACAAAATCGAGCTCGTAATCTTCCATCGCGATGTATAATTTTTCCTCGATTTCGGGGCGCAGCCTGTGTATCTCGTCGATAAAAAATACGGCGTTGGGTTTAAGGCTGGTCAGTATGCCGACAAGGTCCTTCGCCTTCTCCAGCGCCGGCGCGGAAGTTTCGGTAAAGTCTACGCCCATCTCGTTAGCCACAATATGCGCCATCGTGGTTTTGCCAAGACCCGGCGGCCCCGTCAAAAACAGATGGTCAAGATTTTCGCCCCGTTCTTTAGCCGCTGCTATAAAAATCGCTAGGTTCTCTTTCATTGCAGCCTGCCCCAAAAACTCATCCAGTGTCGCAGGTCTAAGTGCGTAATCCCGCGTATCTTCTGGCAGAGCCTTTTCGGGATGGAGTATGTTTTCGGGTTCGTCCGATCGTGTTATAGCGTTCATTTTGTAAGATTCAGTATTGCCAGCCGGAACATTTCTGCCTCATTTCCACTGTCGTCCGGTTTGCCCGATAATGAGTCCGCCGCTTTTAGCGAAGATGTCGCTTTTAGCGAATTCGCCGCTTTCAGCGAAGATGTCGCTTTTAGCGTATTCGTCGCTTTTAGCGAAGATGCCGCCTGTTCCAGCGCCGCCGCCGCCGATTTCCTGTCGTAGCCCATGTCAACAAGGGCTTTTATCAATTCGCCGTATGGCGAGGCTGATACCGCTCCGCCGCTGCCGTGTACGAGTTTGCCTTTTAGAGCCAGCACCATTTTTTGCGCCGTTTTTTTCCCAAGCCCCGGCACCTGTTCAAGCCGCGCCACATCGCCTGCTTCCAGCGCCCTCTCTAACTCCGCCTGACTTATCCCGCTCATTATCTTGAGAGCGGCCCGCGGCCCTATCCCTTCGACTTTTTGCAGTTCTAAAAAAGTGGAACGCCGTTCCGCGTCCGCAAAACCAAATAACCGCATATCTTTTTCTGTATGGTGAAGCCATGTAAAAATACGCGCCTCGTTACCCAGATTCTCAATGTCGGTAAGCGGCATTGAGAGTTCCCACTCCACGCCGCCTGTCAAAAGGTAAAGCGTATCGCCCGATCTGCCGCTGACTTGTCCCCTCAAACTGTTAAACATAAAAAAATGATACAGGATTTTCCGCGTTAAATCACCCACCGGAGGCGGCTAATCAGCTCTTACCTACTGCCAAAAGGAATCGCAATTTGATATACTGGTACAATTATGTTTGATATTAAGGCTAAGGCTCAGGAATTGGCATCCATGATGACGCTGGAAGAAAAAGTGTCGCAGATGCTGTATAACGCGAAGGCGGTTGAACGGCTCGGTATACCGGCGTACAACTGGTGGAATGAGGCTCTGCATGGAGTGGCGCGGGCGGGAGTGGCCACCGTTTTTCCGCAGGCCATAGCGCTTGCCGCTACTTTTGATGAGGATTTGGCTCGGCGGGTGGCGGATGCCGTCTCAACCGAAGGACGCGCCAAGTTCAATATGCAACAGGAGGAAGGCGACCGCGACATTTACAAGGGAATTACCTTTTGGACGCCGAATATCAACATATTCCGCGACCCGCGCTGGGGCAGAGGGCATGAAACATACGGTGAGGACCCATACCTGACCTCGCGGCTCGGCTGCGCTTTTATAAAGGGCTTGCAGGGAGAGGACAGAAACAGTCTTAAATCCGCCGCCTGCGCCAAGCATTTTGCCGTTCATTCGGGGCCGGAAAATGACCGCCACCGCTTTAACGCCGTCGTCGATAAGTACGATTTTTGGAATACATACCTTTCCGCTTTCGAATCGGCGGTGAAAGAAGCGGGCGTAGAGGTTGTGATGGGAGCTTACAACCGCGTAATGGGCGAGCCGTGTAACGGTTCGCGGCTGCTCCTGACGGAGATACTGCGGGATAAATGGGGTTTTGACGGTCATGTCGTGTCTGACTGTTTTGCGATAAGGGACTTTCACGAGAATCACCGCGTAACCTCCTCGCCGTTGGAATCTGTAACACTGGCGGTAAAGAGCGGCTGCGACATAAATTGCGGCAGTATGTATGCGCTTGCTGTCGAGGCTGTTGAAAACGGGCTTTTGACTGAGGCGGACATCGACACGGCGGTAACAAGGCTGCTCGTTACAAGAATGAGGCTTGGACTGTTGGGCGGCGCTCCCGCGAAACCTGAGTACACCGGTATCGGCTACGAGAAGGTTGACTGCGCTGAGCATAGAGCGCTGAATCTGGAAACGGCGCGGCGCACTATAGTTTTGCTGAAAAATG
>JAISZZ010000131.1 GCA_031284385.1 Treponema sp. | reverse complement strand
CCGTTTTCAATCTTTTCTTCAAATAATTCGTTTGCCAGCCTAAGAGTTTGCGCCCTTGAAATGCCCAATTTTATTGAAAGTTCAGACGTTGTTATGAGTTCGCCGTCTACTATATCTTCCAAATCAGCCTGAAATTCCTTAAACTCTTCAAACTCAAAAAGGTCCTTTTTATTGAGGATAAATTCCTTGACCTCTTTAGGCAGCGATATTAAAATTGCGCGGGCCGCTAAAAATAATTTTTTCCTTTCGCGCAGCTTTTGATGTTTCATCCCTTTCGGGATAATGACATAACATTTGAAGTAAAACGCCTTTTCCGCCTCCGCAAACTTGGACATAATGGCTTCGATTTCCTCCCGTGTAATGCCCATCTCCACACGGATATTTTTTAGAGTACACGGATAAATCCCCACAATATTTGAACGCTCGTTAGTTAATAGATAGAAATAAACAAGTTTTTCGCGTTCTGAAAGGCTGTCAAACCAATCATCGCTCCAAATAGAAGTCGAAATATAACGCTGCTTTGTCTGGCTGTTCATGTGCCCTCCACTCCGAAAAAAATATTTGCTGTTTTTGGTATTCTTTTACTCTTTGCATGGCTGCTGAGTAGTAGTCTATATCAATCTCGCAAGCCGTCAGACTCAAAGAAAAATCACTACAGGCTATAGCTATAGAGCCGCTTCCTAAATGAGTATCAAGAATTTTGTATCCCGGTTTTGAATACCATTGTAAAAGTTTTTTATACAAATAAACCGGTTTTTGAGTTGGATGAAAACGTTCTTTATCCTGCGGTGCACATTCAATTATTTTGGCGTTACCACATATACTTGTCCATGCATATTCCGCCATTGCCATTGAGAAATTTTCTGATATTGTCAATTTACGCCACACAATAAAATTCCGAGAGGGCGGTAAATCAAAATAATTTCCACCCCATATAATTTGATTTTTCGATACCCTAAACAACTCATTAAAATATTCAGGCTCCGGCGCAATATCCCAATGATTGATATACGCGCCGTATTTAGACACCCATGTCCCGCCAGTTCGCTCGATTTTATACTTGTCAAAGCGACCTCCGCGACCTCCGAAACGGCCGCGCTCGTTCTTTAACCAATTTTGACTTGAAGTTATGCAACTCATGTCCCCCCCCCCCCCCACTACCGCACAACCATAAGGCGGGTCTACAATCGCAAGGTCAAAATGATTGTTAGGGTATCTGGACATTAATTTCATGCAGTCCTCACAGGTAATGTTTATCTCATTCATATCCATACCGCACAAATGTATTTTTAGCGGCTTTAAGAATGTCAAAGGCTCTATAGGTTGTTCCGCTCATACAATCCTCTTGAATTCAATCACATATACCCACGGATTGTTTTCCCATGAATATCCGCGCTTGGCGTATAGCGCATCCCACAATTTTATAAAGCAATCGTCAGGACAAGTATCTTTCTCAGAGCAAAGATTGGGAAGAAAGCAACCGCTAAATCCTTCGGCTATTTTTCCTTCCAGAGAGATGTTATTTAACCGCTCCACCTCGACCTTTTTCACTTCCAAAAACAGCCGCGCCGCCTCGCGGGACATGTGTATAGAGGGCTTCCAGTGCCACGCAAAATCACCTTTTCCACAATCGTCATACATGTGGTCTGCCTGATAGAGATAACTGCCGTCAGGAACATCGACAAACGTTTCCCGCACCCAAAGAGTATCGCCGACAGAATAGGGCGGTGGTATATCATTAACATCATGCCATTTAAGACGTTTGTCTCTAAACTGCCATTTATAACCACGAGTACCCGATTCGCCAAATTCTGTTATAGTGCCAACGCCGCTCATTCTGTTAATAACCCGCCGCGTCATGGTTTTCCGGCCATCCAATATCGCCTGAACCATCGGCGTGGAAAAAAGGATAGGCTTCATTCCTCTACCACCTCGAAAGTCTGTATAGAAGACTCGTCAACGCCTGTACAATCGGGTTTTAGCATCGCCCTTCTGTAATTCGTTATTGAGCCGAAATAATTAAAAGATTGAGGGAGTGCCCAGTCGTCAGAGTCTGCCGGTGCTTTGGGATAGTTCATTACTACCCATCCGTGACTTATCTCGCTTGTAGCCCATGCTAAAGCCTCCCAGCGGGTCATGTCGCGTTTTTTGAGTGCTTTGTGTAGTGGGTCATTTTCATATAAGTGTTCAAATGAACCGTTAAAAATAGAGCCGGAAGGGTTATAAATATCCCCTTCTTGTATACATAGAAAAATATTTCTATTATCTCCCCAGAAAACTCTGTCGCCATATTCGGTATAAAAAGTCGCTCCCTTTACCATGCGTTTAACCGCCTCGATAGGATTGAGCGGGACAGCAGGCGAGTGCCCTGGTTCAAACATCAAGTTATCCCACAAACAGGGAATACCATTTAGGTTGTAGTATTCACCGTTTAAACTAATAATTGTAGTTTCTATCCCCGCCCATTTTTGCATACTTAAAGAAATCAGCGCTCTATCTCTCCCCAAGATAATGTACCCATCTGAATCTTTTTGTTGCTTATCCATCCACGCCTTTGAGCGTATGCGTACCCTATCACCGATTTTATGATTCATTTCCGTGCCTCCTTCCAAAATCTATTTCCTCTGTAGCGTATACCTTAGTTTTCCCATCTCTATACATTCTTTTTCTCCTTCATAAACTTTGTTATCGGGCTGTAGTCGCAATCATTGACCGGCTGCTTTTATGTCAACAGCCGGTCAATGGCTTAATCAGTTTCCTTAGCCGTGTCCGCTAAGCCGCGTCATTGCCGGTAAAATCCTCCATATCGATTTTATGTTCAATCATCGCTTTGACTTCGTTGCTGTGGGTGATGATGATTGTGTGCCGCAGCTTGCTTTCGGCATGGGCGGCTTCCAACATCCGGCAATACGCCGTCTTTGCCGCGCTGTCCAGCGCCCCGTCCGCCTCGTCCTGAAAGCAGGTAAGGAAGGCAAAGGCCGTGTTCCTCTTGCGAATGACCGCGAAGGCATCGTAAATGGCGCGTTTTATCCAGACAGCCTCGCCGCCTGATTTATCCTCCAGCAGAACCGGCTCGCCGCCTCTCTCCGTGTCTGTAACGTATATCAGAAAATCCTCTATCTGTTTTGTGTTTTTTCCCGCGCCGCCTATGCGTGTTGTTTGAATATCGATGCGGTAGCGCCCGTTAAACGCTTTGTCCAGAATACGGTTTGCGGTATCTGATATGCCAGGCGCGAGCGCGTCCAGTTCCAAAGCCTGAACGCCGTCCTTGCCGAAGCCACGGGCGATAAGTTCCCAGTCCGCCGCGTCTTTTTTGATTATTGCCACCGCCGCTTTGATTTCCGCCAGTTCCGTTTCCCGCGTCGCTATATCGGCCAGCTTGCGCTTGGCCGCTTCTATTAACGCCTCGTTCCGCCCGATAGATGTTTTGAGTTCCGTGTAACGGTCGGTAAGACCGGAGTGGATGTCCTTTGCCGCTTCCAGTTCGGCGTTGAGACGGTCTCCGTAGCCTGCTTCGACACCCGCCGTAAGTTTTTCCAACTCCGCAGTTTTATCCGCGATTATTGCCTGCTGGGTTTTGATTTCACGCTCAAGCCCCTCGATATGTACCGCCGCGTCCCGCGCCTTGGCAAGGCCGTCGCGGGCGGCAGGAATGTCAATTTCCCGCAGTTCCGCTGTGGCTTCCCGCAACGCGGTATCGTCAAACGGAATGTCATCGCCGGGCTGCGGAGCGTCAAATGCAAGGCCGGCAATCTCCTTTCCGAGTTCTTCAATGCGCGGGGAGATGGCGTTGGCCTCAGCAGCTAACTTGGCCTCAGCGCTCACCTCATTTTTAATCTTTTCAAGAAACTGTTCCCGCTTGTTTTTCAATTCGGCAAGTTTGTCAGCCGGAAGCCGCTGTCCGCAGGTGGGGCAGTCCTCGTTGATTTCCGCCGCGTCCCGCTCGTAAAGACTGATATTATGCCGCGCGTCAATAACCTTCTTTTCAAGTATCCTGCGCTGGTCTTGTAGGCCGTCCCGTTCGGTTTCAAGAGCCTTTACTTTTGCGTCAAAATCCGCCTTGATTTTCGCAAATTCCCGCTGTTTTTCAGCGTTTTTTTCAAGATTTTGCTGTTTTTTGGCGTTTTCCGCCTCGATAGTTTTTTGCAGCGCCTCGCCGTCCGCAATCGCTTTTTCAAAAACCGCCTTGTTTTGGGCGGTTTGTTTGTAAAGGGCAATATCCTTTTCCCGCTTTCCAATATCGATTTGAGCGTTGGCAATCGCGCCGGATGTTCTATCAGCGTTCCGTTGGCGTTCTATTTCCGCTTCGTAGGCGGCTTGCAGGCGGTCAACATCCGCTTTAGCCGCCTTCCCTTTTTCAAGAACGGTTTCAATTTCAATCTGCCCGGCGGTCAGCGCGGTTTCGGCCTCCTTCAGTTCCGCCGCCGCCCCGTCCTTACCGGATATGGCCGCCTGAAGCATTTGCGCCCTGATTTCCGCGTCATGCGCTTTGGCGGCTTCCTGCTTTGCTTTGTCCGCCGCCGCCTCCGCAAACTGTTGCAGGTAATTTATACCGGCAAGCTCAACAAACAGCGTCTTTTTTTCGCCTGCCGTAGCGTCCGTGAGGTCGGGCAGGTTCTTTGTCGGGCGCTGCGTGATGAACGCAGTCCGCAGGTACAGGTCAAGCGGCCCGAATGTCCGGGCAAGAAGATCCTCGTAAGGTTTCAAATTGCCGTCAATGCCCTCAACAGGTTCGTAACGCACTGCCCCGTCCGGTTTCCTGAACGCAAAGTATTTGCAAGCGCCGCTCTTGTTTGCGCCGTCAATTTGAATGAGAAACTTTGCAAGCATTCCGGTCAGCGAATTGCGGAATATCACCTCCCGAAAACTGTCGCGTAAAAAAAAGTGATTTTGCAACTTGCCTTTGCGTGTAAGAAGCTGCGGAAAGGGATGGCAGTTTTCAATCAGCGTTGTTTTGCCCTTGCCGTTGTCGCCTGAAAGCGCGATAACGCCGTGCGCGTAATCGTCAAAGTTGACCGTTATCTCCTCCAGCTTGAGGCCGTTCCTGATACCGATTGCCCCGCGCAGGCGGACGCTCGCAAGCTCCCATTCGCCGGACGGTTTAATAGAAGAA
>JAISZZ010000108.1 GCA_031284385.1 Treponema sp. | reverse complement strand
CCTTACGCCACGTTTCAAAGCCATTGCCGCCATTCTTTGTCATGTATAAAAAAACAATGTCAAATACCACAACGGTTATGATTGAAAACACAACCGCGCCGACAAGGCTTCCGCCATTTCTCCTTTCTTCTGCCATTTCTAATCTCCTTTGCGAGTTCCACCCCGCAGGCGGTCGCGCAATGCTTCGCATTGCGGTTTTCCGCCGTTAAATTGGTTTGTGTATCCGCGATATGCGGGTACCATCATGATTCAAAGCCGCATAACGGCTTCACCTCCGGTTTATTCTCCACCGCGATATGCTCGGCCAGCGCTCTCAACGGGGCGCGGGTGCGAAAGCGGAACGTTACCGGATGCTTCTCCGTGTCGTGAACATGGGTAACCTTGTCGAAGGTGCCGCCCACGTTGGGGTGCGCGGAGAAGTAGCCCGTGTTCACCGCGAAGCCGTCACAGAACTGGTAGGCCGCCTCGTCAAAGAACTGCCGGACGTGTTCCACCAGGTCGTCGTAGTTACCGGTAAAGCCGCCCCGGTTATTCAGTGCCGCGCACACATCCTCGACGGACAGGGACGCCTCGTTGTCCGTGCGGGCGATGTACGCGCCTTCCGTATTGGGAAGGTAGTTTGGGTAGAGTTTTACACGTATCCGGTGCAAAACCTCGCTTACCGAATTGATTACTGCCATAATGGCCTCTTTGAAGAGAAAAAGATTTGGGAAAAATATAAACGAAAACAATGTTCCGGTGAGTGACAGAAAATGAAATTGTTTTTAAAGAAAAAGTATCTTTATAACAGGTAGTATTCTTTACAGAAAATATGCACGCGCTAAAGTTACCCGCGTATGAGGGGGGGGGGGGGGATAGATGATGAAAAGTGAGCGAATAGTGCGCCGGAAACCGCCGCAAGACCGCTTATAGTGGCTGTAGACGGGGAAACCGTTGCTTGTACGCTTACCCTTTAGATACATGCTGACAGTGTAATGCTATGCGGCTAGGAACGTCAAGCCGCCGCAGTGAGACACAGGAATTCCATGACATTGCTGAGTATTTGTTGTTAAATATTTGTTTTGTTGATATACTACTGTGTGGTGGTTTTTAATGGAGGTGTTTATGGCGTGTGGGGCAGAACAGTCGCGATTATGGTTTGTTTCATGGGTAAAATTGTTTACGATACTCGCGTTTCCGGTCGTCTTTTCGATTGGCTGTCTGCCATATCCGGTAATGGAACCGCCCGAATCCCTCGATATGGAAGGGCGTATTTTTATCGGGAAGCAGTTCGCAAGATGGGAAATAAAAAAAGTCATCGCGATGGACAAAAACGGATATATGCTGGCGGAAACTACGCCCGTTTCAAATGGAACGGATTTTATATGGTCGCTTCCTGTTGTGACTGAGGAAAATTCCATAGGCACCTTTTGGGTGGAAATGCGTAACGGTGCCGACAACATAACGTATTACAACGAGGGATCGGATGAAAGATTTATTTCCGGCGGGCATTACGATCTGCACGTCAACCAAAGTTATATACCGTTAATCAATCAGAATCAGCTTGCCTCGATAGGTAAAGATGCCAAATATCCTTCAAACGGAAACTATGTCTTAATTCGGGATATTACGTTGAGTGGTGTTTGGGATCCGTTATGTATAAACGGCGCGTCCCCCTTTTCGGGAGTTTTTGATGGGCATAGGAAAACCATAAAGAGACTTGTTTTTCCAGACGAGACAACGTACCAATATGTTGGACTTTTTGCCTATGTTAGCGGAGCGGAACTTAAAAATTTGAATCTGGAAGTGACCGGCGAGAGTATGAGGCTTTCCGAAGCAAACGAGCAATGTTTTGGGGTGTTGGCTGGATTTGCCGAAAACACGGCCATTGACAAAATAACGGTAAACGGACATTCGCGTGGTTTGAAAATAGTAAAACCGGGGGGCGGAGACTTTTTTGTGGGTGGCATAGCAGGGAAAATAACAGGCAACAGCGCTATAACACGCTCCGCGATGTTATTTACGATTGAAGTGGATGCCGCCAACGCAGGTGCCGGTTATTTGGGCGGAATAGCCGGATATGCGAAACTTACTGACCAAGTCGAGAATACTATTAAGGAATGTTACAATAGAGGCTCGGTGATTTTGAGTAATACAGACGCAGATACCTATGCGGGCGGTATAGTCGGCTGCCACGAGAATGGCTTGGTTGCGGTTTCAACGATTATTCAATGTTATGCAAGTGGCGAAGTGAGCGCGTCAGGCGGCGGTTTGGCGGGAATTGTCGCTGCCGGCGGTTTGTTGGGTGGAACCGGTTCAACTGGCAGCAATACGGGAGAACTGGAAATCTCAAAGAGCTGCGCCTTGATGGTTTCAGTTTCCGCCTCTTCCACGTTGTCGCCAAATACTTCCGCCGGCGGTTTGAGCGGGTATGGCGGTTCGCTTTCGTGGAGTCAAGACAATTTTCAATTAGACACAATGACATTAAAACCGTCAGGCGTTAATCAAGCTGTAGACGGAACGCCTCAAAACAAAGCAGCCTTCAAGGAAACATGGTTTTCCGCTTCGTTAGAGTGGGATTTTTCGCTGACATGGCAATGGGATGCACAGGCCGGCTACCCAAAATTTTTGTGGCAATAGCGGCAACGCTGCTCTCGGTGAGAGTTTTTCCAAAAAATCGCACGGCGGACGGGTATCTTCCATCGCCGACACAAAGGCTGTGTTCTGTTTCGGCGGGATACACCAGCATTTCTTCAGCGGAACAGAAAAATTATGATGCCGTGCACAAGACCGTTTGATACTTCCGCTTCCCTCTGCGACTGCGCCCTGCCTCTTGATGAAAAAAATGTTTTATGCCACACTGTATCCGTTAGAAGTGGAATCCGGTGTTAAGCTGGATTCATAATAGGGAAGCGGGTGAAAATCCCGCACGGTACCGCCGCTGTAAAGGAATAGCGGGCTTTTATGGGGTTTGTCCCTACGCCACTGTCGCAAGACGGGAAGGCGCGAAAGTCCGTGTGAACGCCTGAGTCAGAAAACCTGCCTTTGACTGCCATCATTGATGGTATCAGCTTACGGTTAACGGATTATTAACCATGAGAAAACAATTTTTCTTGACCTTACTGGCCGGCATCTTTATTTCAGTTTTCGTTACCGCTCAGGATGCGCCCGTTCCCTCCGAATATGACACGGTTTTTGAAGATGAAGGCATAACCGTAACTGGAACACGTTCACAAAAACGTCTGAAAGACAGCCCCGTACTAACCGAAATAATCAGTAACGAGGAAATAGAACAATCAAACGCGGATACCGTCGTTGATGTACTGGACGATTACGGGCTTGTGTATACCGGAAACGGAATGGGCGACTATGTTCAGATGCAGGGGCTTGGTAAAAACCGCGTTCTTTATCTGATAAATGGCAGACGAGTTTCCGGACGCATAGCTCAGCGGCTCAAGGGTGAAACGCTGCCGCTCGCCAATGTTGAGCGTGTAGAAATAATTCGGGGGCCTCAATCCGCGCTTTATGGCTCAGACGCGCTCGGCGGCGTGATCAACATAATAACAAAAAATCCGCCTGACCGCGCCGCTTTTTCAGTGGCGCTTACAAATAGATTCCTTCTCGCTTATGACGATCCTGATACAACGCGAACGCCGGATATGTTTGAAAATTTTAATCCATTGCGCGAGCAGAATCTTACAAGCGTTATTTCTTTTCCCGTTGGCGGCGTAAAAAATTCTGTCGATTTAGAGGCCGCCCGCGGCGATTTTTATTACAACGAAACGGATTCGGCATCGATACTCCCAGAATACTACCGTGGACGGCTCGGTTTCGACAGTGCGGTTGACATAGGCGATGTTTCGCTGCGATTTGGCGCTTCCGGTATGCTGATGCGCCGCGATGATTTGACCACTGCGGAGGGTGCGTTGAACAGGCTCGATTACTTGCGGGCGGATGCTTTTATTGAAACCGGCTACCGGGCGGTCGAAAATTTGATGTTGATGTTCCGCCTCTACGACAACTATTACCAGCGTAACAGGGACAGTTATTCAGCCATCAACGGTAAATGGACGCTGGGTGAGCGTTACGAAAACGATAACATCATATCGCTCGATGCACAGGGCGTTTACGAAGTATCGTCTAAACTGCTTTTAACCGGCGGCTTGGAAACTTCTTTCAACAGTATGCAGAAATACAACCTCAACAAGGATTATGTATCTGTAGACAGAGAAGCTGTATTTTTTCAGGCCGAATATTTTACAATAACTCAATTTTCGGCTGCCGCCGGACTGCGTATCGAAAGAAATTCTCAGTTTGGTTTTGCCGTTTCGCCAAAATTGTCCGGTATGTATCATATCAAAGATTTTCGCTTATTAGCAGGTGCGGGACTTGGTTACCGTGCGCCGGACTTCAGTGATATGTACTTGATTCGGGACGATGAGGGCGCGGCGTTAGTTTTTGGTAATCCAAATCTTCAGCCCGAATATTCGCTGGGTTTTAATGCCGGAATGGAATACTCGCACACTGCCGGATTTTTACAATTTAACGCCTATTACAATGAGCTTTTTAACGAGATAGGCCGCATTTTTATCGAAGTGCAGGGTGGTTCTGAAGCCTATTACGACACGAAAAATATTTCCCGTTCAATGCGTACCGGCATTGATACGGAGGGCAGGCTTTTACTGCCGCATGATATATTTGTTTCGTCAGGTTATAGCTGGCTTTTCGCATGGGATCGCGATACGGAATCTGAAATATTTCCACAGCCGAATCATATATTAAAGTTGAAGGCCGGACTCGATATTGTTAAAAGAACAGGGATATATACATGGCTGCAATGCCGGTACTTTTCAAAATTTATGGATCCTACACGCGGGGACAGCGAGCCGCGTTTTATTTTAGATTTTTATTTTTCAATAAATTTTGGAAAACATTTTAAGCTTAATTTCGGCATTGATAACATTACCGGCGAGATGGATCGTATAGGCCCGGAAACGGCGCAAACATTTTCTATAGGCATAAAATATGGGCGCTAATTTCAGATGCTTATATTAGTGTTTTTCAAACCGGCAGATTTTGAAAAACCTTTTATATAAAAAAATCCCGCATTTGGCCGGATTTTATTTTTTAACAGATTGAATTTGGAGGATTTTTATGAAAGTGTGTAAATGGTTTAGTTTTTGTTTACTGTTGATTTTTTCCGCCGGCATATTTCTTGGCTGTAGTCACAGCGCCGGTTCTGGTACTGGGGGGGGGGGGGGGCAGTACAATAACAGTTACCGTAGCGGAAGGTGATAAATTTTATTATTCCCTTAAAACAGGAAAACAAGTTGACGAAAACACGATAGCATCGGATGGATGGGACATTGGTTTTCAGCGTCCGCGAGCGATAATAACAAACAGCGGCGCTACGGCGGCAAACCTCAAATCAGGCGGAAAAGGTTCAGTGTGGTATACTGAAAAAACTGATTTTGATTCGGTTGTACAGAAGGATGCCGTTACAAGCGGCGCATTGAGCGAATATTTTACGGATACGCAAAAATACATTTACTCTATGAGCACCCTACAGCATAATACATACAATGTCATAAATTTTCCGGGGTTTAAAGAGGGGAACGGCATTGAAAATACACCATTTAAGACAATGCTTTATGATCAAAAACAATTTTACAAAGGTGGAGACGGGTATCCGGTTACAAAGACTGTTTATATTGTCAAGCACGGAGACGGAAATGGATATTCAAAAATACAAGTATCGCGATATGAGTACGCCAATAAAACGGATATCTACGTTGTAAAGTACCAGCAATTCTAGGCTGCAAGCGGGGTGAGGCATTTGAACCGGTTATTCGCAGTGGGGATTTAATACCCCGCCGCTCTGCGGCGGGGCGGTTTCATTCTGCCGGTGTTGGCAGCGCTCCGTTGTACGTGTCTAGAAAATTATGACTTTTCAGCTTATTGTTTATCTATGACAATATCTAAAAATATCGTTCTGTTGAAAATTGGAATAGCCGTATCTTTTTTTGCGCTGCTTGCTTTTGCGGTATTTTCCCAGACAATTTTTCCGGTTTACCCCAGCTTGATAAATTACAAGGCGGCGGCCAGAAGCGGATACGCAGTTCTCACTGGTATACTGCCTGCCCCCTCGCCATATACGGCATTTGCCGGAGTTGGAGCCGCCGTGCTGTTTGCATTTGTTATGCAAGCCACGATGTTTTATTTTTTTGAAAAAACGCAATCTGTAGAGATACGATTCCTTGGCATTTTTTTATTTTCGTTCACGTTTGAGATTCTGCGTATCGCACTCCCGCTTAAAACGGTTCTACAGTTTTCCAGTTATATACCTGTAATAGCCGCCCGTTTTATAGCTTTCGGCAGGTTTTACGGTCTGTTTTCCTTGTTTTCAGCCGGTTTGTATGCATCCGGTTTAAAGATGCAGCGCGAAGAAAATTTCATATTTCCCATGTTCATTATCGCCGTGCTGTTTGCCATACGCATTCCGCTAGACACTTTTAACTATGACACAAGCCTTTACCCTGTCGTGGGAATTTCATATATATTCAAGATTACGGAAACGGCCATCGTCCTGTTGTCCGTGTTCTGTTTCATTTCCGGCGCGTACACACGCGGCAATCGCGAGTATTATTTTATCGCCATTGGCATACTCGCCGCCGCAATAGGACGTTCATTGCTGTTCAGCGCCGATACATGGTTCACGCTGATTCCCGCTTTTGCCATTCTTGTTTTCGGCGCATGGTTTACGGGAAAGCAATTTCGCCGTATGTATTTGTGGGCATAAGGAAAATCTGATAATTTCTGCCGGCGACCTGCGCTTTTTCGGTTACATTTTCGATGTCTCACTGCGAACACTTGACTGATTTATATACTAGTAACATAATAGTATTACTATGATACATGAACAGGTAAAGGCAAAAATCGACATTACCGGAGTGGTATGTCCGATAACTTTTGTTAAGACTAAGGTGGCTCTTGAGGAACTTACGGACGGCGACATACTGGAAGTACGGTTGAACGCCGGCGAGCCGGTTCAAAATGTGCCGCGCAGTTTGAAGGATGAGGGACACAAAGTTAGCGGTATCGAGAGGCAGGATGACGGGACATACCGGCTATGGGTTGTAAAAGGGGGGCTTTCGGCATGAGTTTCACTGATGAGCAGCTTGAGCGTTATTCGCGGCATATAATTCTAAAAGAAGTGGGCGTTAAGGGGCAGCAAAAACTGCTTTCCTCCAAAGTATTGATAATCGGTGCCGGCGGACTCGGCGCTCCGGCGGCAATGTATCTGGCGGCTGCCGGCGTAGGCACGATAGGGATAGCGGATGCTGACGTGGTGGATCTGTCAAACCTTCAACGTCAGATTATACATTCGACGGCGGATGTGGGTAAGGCGAAGGTTTTGTCGGCCAAAGAGACGATGAACGCGATGAACAGCGATGTTGATGTCGTGCCTTACCGCGAGATGATTACGGCGGCCAACATCGGCGACATAATCCGCGACAAGGATTATGATTTTGTGATTGACGGTACGGACAACTTTCCCGCGAAATTTTTGATTAACGATTCCTGCGTACTGCTCAAAAAACCGTTTTCGCACGCCGGAATCATCCGGTTTCAGGGACAGCTTTTGACATACATACCCGGGCAGGGCGCGTGTTACCGCTGCGTATTCCATGACCCGCCGCCTGCCGGCGCTGTTCCCACCTGCCGCGAGGCTGGAGTTTTGGGCGTGATGGGCGGCGTTATAGGCAGTCTTCAGGCGACCGAAGCGGTAAAATACCTGCTCGGCATGGACGGCCTTTTGAATGGGTGGCTTTTGACATACAACGCGCTCACGATGGACTTCCGCAAAGTGCCGCTCGTAAAAAGTAAAATGTGCCCGGTCTGCGGAGAACATCCGTCTATCACAAGTTTGATTGACTATGACAAGCCGGAATGTGAAATGTGCAAAAAATGAAATTTGTTTAACGGAGAATTTATGAACATTACTGTAAATGGAAAACCCGCCAGTGTTTCTGGAAATGTAAACATTACCAAACTGCTGGACGAGCTAAAAACTCAAGACGCGCTGTACGTTACCGTTCAGCTTAACGGCGTAATACTTAAACGCGAGGATTTTGATGCCGTAACCGTAAATGAAAACGATGTGTTAGAAATGCTTTACTTTATGGGCGGCGGCCTATGCTGATTTTGTCGCCGGCCTTGCGTGAAAAGATGCTGCTTCACAGCCGGAACGGGCTGCCCAATGAGGCTTGCGGGCTTTTAGCCGGAATTATTGACGGCGGCGCAAAAAAGGTGACGGACGTTTATTGCCTTAAAAACATTGACGAGAGCCCCGAACATTTTTCGATGTCAAGCGAGGAACAGTTTTCCGCCGTCTCCAGTATGCGAAAGCGCGGTCTTACGTTGCTCGGCAACTTCCACAGCCACCCCGCAACGCCTGCGCGTCCGTCCGAAGAAGACATACGCCTCGCATTCGACAGTTCGCTGAGTTATGTTATCTTATCGCTTGCCGCAACTGAAGCCACGGCGGATGCTGCGGCGAAAGCCGTGGTAAAAAGTTTTATCATCCATAAAACTGAACATTCCGTTTCCGAAGAGCCAGTTGAAAGCGAGTGATGGTGGGGACGGGGGGCTAAAGCTGTTTTAATATATGATTTATTGCACCGGTCAGTGCGTCAATATCATCGAGGCTTGTATCTTGACCGGTTGAAATACGGATTGCGGTAAAGGCGAGCTTGTCGTTAATGCCCATAGCGTTTAGCACAGTACGTTTTTTTGACGCGCTTGAACAGGCTGACCCCGTCGACACCGCGAAACCGGCATCGTCAAGCGCCCGCATCATTACTTCACCCGGAATATTTTTGAAGGCTACCTGCAATATATACGGCGAAAACCGCGTGTCAACATCTTGCCTACATTCTGGAATTATCGAGCAGCGTTCAATACCACGCAATGTTTTGATGAGGCATGACATTTTATTTACCGCATCTTCATAATTTTCTGTAACCGTCCGGCTTCTTTCGCTCAGGACTTCGGAAAAATAGAACGCGCCCTGCGTGTTTTCCGTACCTGGACGCATCCCGCCTTCCTGACCGCCGCCCCTGTAAAGAGGTTGTATATTTTTACGCAGATATAAAATGCCTATTCCACGCGGTCCGCCTATTTTATGAGCACTAAATGACGCGGAATCTATATCCAAATCCCGCAGCGCAAACGGGAGTTTTCCAATGGCTTGTACCATGTCGCTATGTATGTGAAGTGTCTTATCGTTTAGTCCTCGCGCTGTTTTTACCAAGTTTGGCAAATCGGAAACCGCGCCCGTTTCATTATTTACATACATCAACGCAAGAAGCGTCGCGCCGGTACGCTTTCTCACCGCTTTTTCCAGCGTTCCCGAAGTAACGCCGCCGTACTGGTCAATATCTATGAGGTGGACGGGAACGCCAAGTCGTTCAAGAAAATCACAGTTTTTTATTATAGACGGATGTTCGGCCATGGTCGTAAGCACGGTTTGTTTAATGCCGGAGGCATGATTATAAAGCGTGGAAAAAAGAACAATGGCATTTGATTCTGTCGCTCCTGATGTAAAATAAATGTTACCGGCATCTACGCCAAGCACCGCCGCCGCCCGACGGCGGGCATCCTCTAAAACAGAACGCGCCACCTTCCCTTCGGTATGGCGGGAAGAAGGATTGCCATAAAATTGAGTGTCATCAAACGTTTTTTTTATGCTGCACGGCGATGTCGCCGCCCAATCAAAGTAAAAACGATTAGAGCCACTCAAACTATCTTTCAACGGCAATCACGTAGACGACATTGCCAAAACCCTTTCTGCCACGGTACTCATAGTTTAGAACGATGGTGTTTGTGTTGTCCGGCCCTTCGTTTATCGTTATATAAGCATTTAAAGGAGTTACTATTACATCACGTGTACGCCGTTTCCAAATGACATTATTGCCGCCGTTATCTTCGCTTATGCGGTAGAATTCATACCGCTTTGAATCCGCCGGCCTGATGCCGGAAAGTTGCAGCGTAAAATTTTGTACGCCCAAAATAGAAGTTTGTGTGATTGCTACCAAAGGCTCATATCTCTTTGTGGTATCCACGCCAGATTGCGATGCTTTGATGAGTCTACCTATGATCTGCTCATCGGCAAACAGTGAACCGGAACAGGCGACAACCAGTCCTATTAAAAAAATTATTTTTCTCATTGATAGCATAGCTATACCTCCATCCAAATTTTTGCGGGAATCTAATCTTCAACATATACACTATACCAAAAATAACTATACGTGAAAAGACAGCGCTATCCGCTATCTTTCTTAAAAATTTTCTGCGCCAATAATGATGCCGTAAAGAAGCAAACCGGTCGTATAAAAAAGCCGTCTGTAACACACTCTGGTATACAGACGGCTCATTTTTTATAGCCACAGGGCTTCACTCAACCTTCCGGCGGCGGTTGTGGGGGTTGGCCCAACCTCCCCCGCCAGATTTCTGGTTACATTAACGGCTCAAGTTTCAGAACCGGATGATCCTTTTCAGTAAGGAAGGCGAGCAAGGCTTCGGGGTCTTCTTCCGTAATGGTTTCATCGGCGATTCTGTCCGTGTAGCCATCTATGCCGTACAGTTCTTTGGCCGTAGCGTCAAGTTTTGTACGCACAAAGTCCTTGAGAGCTTTAGGCATCCAGACAATACGCGCCGGGCCGCCTTCCGCCCGCATGAACTTCTTGGACGAGATAAACTGCTTGCCATGTCCCATGAACCCCGGTGTTTGAACGCCGCCGCCAGTAGAAGCGGCAAGCTCGGAGAATGACATACCCACCGGCGTTTTGCCTATATGCTCACGGTTGACGATAACAACGCCGTTAGAAACAGGCTCTATGCCGCAGATACATTCAAAACAACCGCATGAAGTCATCGGGTCGTTCAATATAGAGTACAGCGTAACTTGCTCAAGAGCGCCATGTGAGTCGCGTTTCACTACCTCGTTTACGTCTTCCCATATACCAAGATTTTCGTCAATCACACGCTCTTTGGTTACCTGTTGACAGGGGCCGTTCGGGTCAAGTTCGTTTGTTGCTTTAGCATCCAGCCACGAAACCGCGCCGCAAAGACCTAGCCGTTCCGGCGTAACGATACAGACGTGGGAGGGCGAGAATGATTGACAGAGGATGCAGTTGTAAAACACCTCAACACTCTCATCGGTAAGCGATTTAAGACGTTCGTCGCGTTTTTCGTAAACTTTGTTCACATCTTTCTTGAGTTCCTCAAGTTTGGCGTACTCAGGCGTACCGGACAGGCCCGTGTAAATCTTCACCTGGCACTTGTCGACTACAGCTTCGTACTCGCTCATTATCTTGGCATACAAAATTTCACCAAAGTGCTTTGCGCGGAAACCTTTTTCAAACGCAGCGTTGCTTACACGGATACGGATAAGGTCGCGCTGTCCCGTATGCATGATACCTTCAGCCGCATTGATGAAGGCGTGTATCTTGCGCTCAAAGACAGGCTCAAAATCGGACTGCATCTTCTTGCCGGAAACTTCGATGATATATGAAAGTGCCATTTTTTTGTCGGGAGGATTACAGTCAATATCCGGGCCAAAAAGTTCAATTTTGTGGTCTTCAACATCCTTGGCATCAATCGCTTTAACCCACTCGAAACAAGGCATACGGGAACCGTCAATATCGACAAGCATATCGTTTCTGCGAATAATTTCGCCTTCAAACGAGTTGGAATAGTTTACGGGTATATCGATCTTTGTAATTTTGAGTTTGATGTCGCGTGCTTCAAGCGAAGTCTCGATAAAATCCTTTGTGTTAGTTTGAATGATGAGGCTCTTTGGGACAGCCCACATATCTTTTGTGTCGTTAGTAATGACGGGAAAACCCATTGCTATCGCGCCGCCGCCGCAGGCGACAACAATATCCGGCACGGGATCAAAAGCGTTTACAAAAGCGTTGATACGCTTGAATGTGTAGTCATCGAGAGCGTCACGATCCTGTGGCTGTACCGCGCCGAAAATCATCGCAGCACGGTTCACCAGCGAAATGATGTGGGCAACCTGCCAGATGTCCGGGCCTACCGGCACTACACGCACGGAAAAATTCATCGTTATATTTCTGCGCCGGGCCTGGTCTATGATGCCGCCGATAAGGAATACGAAAATTGAGCGGGTCTGATACCCTTTAATCAATTCCTCCGCCTCTTCGTCAGACGGCGCGGGGCCTATGATTACGACAAAGCCCGGAATATCGTGAGTAACGAGCGGAACGCCTAATTCACGCACTTCGGCATCGGTCATGTGCCCCCAGTATTTGCGTTCACCGTTCACAGTGTACGGATCCTCACCCTTTGCCATTGCGTAACGGCAGGCTTCGATGACTTCGGCTGCCAGCACAGTGCCAAAACCAGATTTGAACACGTCATTAAGACGCTGATTATGAGGCATCCATTCTTTTTTTACCTTGGGGAATGCCGCCGCAAGTTCACCGACAGTCTGAATTTTGTCGCCCAGATAGGCCAAATGGCTCGCAAGAAAGAACGCCGTGTTTTGGATGTTTACCGGCGCATCGTTTCCAAGAGTTTTAACAGCCTCGTTAAGTGATTTTTCGGCAAGCGCCAGCATTTCATCGGCACCGTCAAAAACTCTATTGAATAATAGCTTCATATATTCACTCCATTTTTCATAAAATTACGCCAAAAATTTCAATTTTTGGTTTTTCTACTCAAACGCCCGCGTCAAGCGCATCCTTAATACGCTTAATTTCGAGCTTTGCTTTTTCACTCGTATCGAAAGGCGATACGCCCTGCCGGTCGGCGCTGATAATTTCATCATTGTAAGATATGCAGCCTAAAAGCGCATCCGCCGGTATGCTGTTTTTGATAAAGTCCTCGTCAGCCGCTTCGCGCACCTTGTTGGCAACAACGCTCACCTTTTTGACTCCAAGATCCAGGGCGAGTTTTTTTACCAGACCGTAGGTTTGTACGCTGCGCGCTCCCGGTTCAATTATAACGATAAAACGGTCAACCATGCTCGCCGTTCCGCGTCCCAGATGCTCTATACCAGCTTCCATATCCATAATCACAACCTCGTCGCGCTGGACAACCATGTGGGATATGAGCCGCTTGATGACAACGTGTTCGGGACAAACACAGCCGCCGCCGCCGACTTCGACAGTTCCCATGATGAGGAATTTTATGCCGTTCTTTTCTTTTGCGTAAGTATCCGGTATATCATCGACTTTTGGGTTAATCTTGAATAATTTTCCAAGCCCGTCCCCGTCCGAACCGGTACGCTCGGCAATAAGCTCTTTCATCTTGGATATTGGGGTTATAGCGTTTACTTCATCGGCGCTAAACCCAAGCGCAAGTCCAAGGTTTGCGTCTGGGTCAACGTCAACGGCAAGGACCTTACGGCCTTCGGACGCATAGAGACGCGCCAAAACTGCCGCAAACGTTGTTTTTCCAACTCCGCCCTTACCGGTAATCGCAATCTTCATTCTTATATCCCCAACGCGGCGCGTTTCGCCTCGATGCCGTCTATTATCGACTTGACAAGCTCTTTCGGGTCAGTGTTGATGACGAAGCCCGCGCCGACAATTTTACGGGTTCCCTGCGTGATCAAATCCCAGACCTGAGTGCTGCCCTTGAGCTGAGGCTCTATGCCGAGATACACGTCGATACCGCTTGAAACGACATAGTTTGCTATCGAAACGGCCTTTTCGGACATCCATTCAGGCGCCACGCCGACGATCGGGAGGGCAGTTGTATCCACGCCCCAGTCGCGGGCTATGCCGTTCACGAGGAGCAGGATGCGGCTGATGTCAACGCACGCCCCCATGTGCAGGATCGGCGGAATGTTGACAAGGTCGCATACGCGGCGCAGTCCGTCTCCACAGGCCCACTTCGCTTCGTAGTTCAGGAGGCCGGCCTTAGTGGCTAGCTGGGCGGCGCAGCCCGTTGCCACGATAAGAATATCGTTCTTGAGCAGTTCCTTCATAATCTCGAAGTGTGAATAGTCCGGGCGGACGCGCGGGTTGTTGCAGCCGACAATGCCGACCGCGCCGCGCAGAACGCCCGCCTTTATCGCGTCAACCGCGGGGCGGTAGCTGCCAAGCTCATCAACATGACTGTTGGTAACGCCGTCCAGATGGTGGATGATCTCTTCGCAGGGATAAC
>JAISZZ010000107.1 GCA_031284385.1 Treponema sp. | reverse complement strand
TCTGTGGTGAGCCGCGCCCCGCCGTTCAAGAATATGACCGCTTCGGGCAGCGGGTTTAATTGGGTCAGCGAAAAGATAAATCCTTTGATAAGCAGCCGCCCCAGTTCTTCCGCTCCCCTGCCCATGCTGTCCGATGTTATGAGAACCACCGGCCCCCGCTTTCCCTCTCCCTCATCATTCGGCGCACCATCCAGCGCGTCAATCTTAGCGTTTGCGCCTTTGACGATGGTTACCCGGTACGCTGCCCCCTCCTCAACATAAGAAAAACCGCAGCCGGTTCCCTTGGCCATCTTTTCGAGGTTCTGTACCGCTGCCATGTTGTCCACCACCACGACAACTCCCGCCGCATCCTGTCCGGCCAGAACTTCTTTTGCTTTTACTACCGGAATCGGGCAGGGCTGCCCCAGCATATCCAATGTTTTCATATAAGCTCCTGTAATATTGAACTCGACAACCAAGCGGATTGTCAAATAAACCTATTATAGCACAGCAGTTTTACATTTATGAACCATGCTGCGCAGGAATAATAATAGAATTGTTCAAGAACCCGCTAAACCGTTATACCTAGCCGGAATGCTATGTGAAATGCCCAAAAATCTTACTGCGGATAATAGACAAAGAATGAAAAACAGGTTACCATCAAAAATGTACTGGCCTTGTTCAAGAACCTTATGAGTTCTCTCACAAGTCGCAGCAAATGCTATGCAAATGTGCCGCATTTTGCTGTTTTTATCGGAAGTTGTTCAAAAACTTCAATTTTGAACAACGTTACTGTTTCCGTTCATATTATTTTCGCATATCCTTGATACTGTATTTGCGCAATGAAATGAGCTTGCTCCTTAGGGTAACGATGATGTCAACATAGTTTTTGCGGCCTCAAGTTAATCAGCGCTGGCCTAAGCTTCAGTTTCCGTACCCGCGCCCCGCTGCGCCGCCTTGCGGAGCATATCGCTGTGGAAGTTGAAGGCTGCGGTCGAGACGCGGAATAGGGCGTTCTTGAAAAACCGTGAGGCGTAGGAATACGCCATAACAAATGAGAGCTTGCCCGTATGGGCGGTTAGATAGTAATGACTGGAGTATGTCCAGAAATTGTGTATAAAAAGGAATTTGACCATGGTTGATGCTATAATGAGAATTGCCCGGGAAATTGTTATTGCATGGTTGATACGGATATTTACATTAAATGATGTTATTCGGTATCAAACGCTGGAATTAGTTGCCGAAGAAATTAAAAGTAAAAAGATAAAAGGCTGTATAGCGGAATTAGGGGTCTATAAAGGGGATTTTGCGAAAAAACTTAACGAACATTTTCCTGATAAGACATTATACCTGTTTGATACTTTTAATGGTTTTGATAAACGTGATGTAGATATAGAAAGAAAATTTAGTATCGTAGCAAAAGAAAACGATTTTACGAATAGAAGTACTGAATTAGTTCTAAGAAAAATGAAATATCCCGATAATTGCATTATAAGAAAAGGCCGGTTTCCTGCAACAACGGAAAACATCAAAGACAGATTCGTATTTGTAAGTATAGATGCTGATTTATTTGAACCGATATATCAAGGTCTTTTATATTTTTATGAGCGGCTTGAGAAAGGTGGATATATATTTGTACATGATTACAATGGAAAATTATATGGAGCTAAGAATGCGGTTAAAAGGTTTTCTGAAGAATTCAATGTACCGTATGTTCCAATAAGCGATTTATGCGGTAGTGTTGTTTTTTCTAAATAATAAATTTGTTCAAAAACTGAAGTTCTTGAACAAATCTAGTAAGTCCAATTATTTTTATGCCTTTCTGCATTATGAACAATCCCCCCCCCCCCCCACCACCTATCCCACCGCGAAAAGCCGGCTTTATGGAGTCGGGATGGCTGGGGCAGCAACTATCAGCATGACATCGCCTAAACCTAAACGTTTTGCGAGCCTGTCAAAAATTAGTTTTACGGGGCGCGGCGCGAGGCCGGCGGCTAAGCCGCCCCATGTAACAATTTTTTCGATACGGAAACCCATCTGTTCAAGAAGCCGCGGCAGCGTTTTTATTGAAAACAGATAAAGGTGGTCAAAAATCGCCGAACGCCAGCGCCCGCCAAAAATACGAGACTGGAAACCATCGCTGTTAGGCGTTGTCAGCAAAAGAATACCGTTTGGGGCAAGAAGCCTCCGCGCTTCCGCCAAAAACGCGCACGGGTCAGGCAAGTGTTCAATCAGGTGAGAGGCGGTAATGAGCGTGTAAGCGCCCGTTTGTAATTTATTTTCTTCCAGCGGAAGGCCGTGTACCGTCAGCCCTCGCGAGCGGCGTGCATATTCGGCCTGCGCCCTGTTGATTTCCACGCCTTCCGCCCGCCATCCTCGCTTTTCGAGAAAAGCGAGGATGGCGCCGGTCGCGCAGCCCGCATCAATAACACGCCGTTCATTAGCCTTCAAACCATGTTCAAATTCATAAAAACCAGCGTCCGCCAGCGTGAGCAAACCCAGATTCAAAAACGCTTCTTCATTTTCAATCTCGTAGGCAAGATAATTTTCGCCGCTATAGCGCCTTTTAACGGCGTTTGCGTCTGGTTGGGGGTTCATCTGCAAAAGAGAACAGCGTTTACAGCGGACATATCCGAAACCTTCGCAGCGCAAGCCGGACGAAAAATCCTCGCCGCCGCACAGGATGCACGGTTTACTATGCCTGTTTTCGTCTTGTACCGGCGTTGACCATGTTTTGATCATCATTTACTAATAATGATATCTTCAGATGTTTCTACAGAAAGTACCCACTTCATATCGTCAGGAGCTGTTCTTGAATTTGTCGCGGAAGTCACGCTTGCTACAAGTGAATCAGGATCGTCTGCGTAAAGACGATAAATTTGTCCCTGTGTATGGATAACATTCCAGCCCTTTTTTAGATCCCAATAGACTAACATCTTATCCGTGTTCAGACCCGGTATTAAGGCTACGCTCGCTTTGGTACCGGCATATACATAATCTAATTTATCAGCAGAAGTGCTTGTTTTTTTAAAATACTCTAAAACGGTAACATCAGATCCGGCAACAATAAATTGAATCATGCAGGCTCTGGAATCGACGGGCATTATACTCCCTTCGCCATTTAACATATCACTAATCGGATCTAATTCAGATTCACCATCCAAAGACTGCGGCATACTGATTGTCAATAAACCGGCGCTTATCGAACCCGCGTCAAAATAAACGGCTGTCCGCACAGCTTCGTCTCCGTCATCGCCGGGTGTAGTAACAAAATAACTACCCAGGATTGCCGCGTTGCCGCTATATAGAGTCCCGTCGGAATTGTACACCTGCGCGTTTTTAAGCGGGAAAGCCGCTGCGGGTTTAGCAGGAGTTGGAGTCGGCGTTTCCGGTATCTCTGTTACCGTCTCCGGTTCTTCACAAGCGCCGAGGCATAAACAAGCTGCGGTAAACAAAACCGCCGCTGTCAAACCGTCATTCTTTTTCATAACTAACCCCTGAATCAACATTCACTTTTACAAAAACGCGTTTCCTTTATAAAGTACGAAAAAACTAAGGCCGCCCCGTCATTCGGGGCGGCCTTAGGAACGTAATAAAATGCACAGCATTTTATTACAGTTCCTAACCGTTTAACTCATTTGCTGCTGATAAATTTCAACAGATCCACTACACGGTTGGAATAACCCCATTCGTTATCGTACCATGAAACAACCTTGAAGAAGCGTTTTTCGCCGGGCAGATTGTTTTGCAGTGTTGCGAGACTGTCATAGATTGACGAGTGAATGTTGTGAATTATGTCGGTAGAAACGATTTCCTCGTCAGATACCGCGAGAATGCCTTTGAGGTAGCTTTTTGCCGCCTCTTTTAGTTTTTTGTCGATTTCCTCAATGGAAGTATCCTTTGTGGCGCGGAAAGTCAGGTCTACGACTGAGCCGGTCGGGGTCGGCACACGGAAACTCATGCCGGTTAGTTTACCCTTTGTAGAGGGAAGAACCTCGCCGACCGCTTTAGCCGCGCCCGTTGTTGATGGGATGATATTTATCGCCGCCGCCCTGCCGCCGCGCCAATCCTTGTTGGACGGGCCGTCAACGGTTTTCTGAGTCGCAGTATAAGAGTGTATAGTCGTCATCAGGCCGGTTTCAATGCCGATGCCTTCTTTTAGTATCACATGAACGAGCGGCGCGAGGCAGTTTGTCGTGCAGCTTGCGTTAGAAATTACGTTATGTTCGGCGGCCTTGTACTCATCCTGATTAACACCCATTACAAAAGTCTTTACCGGCTTTGACGGGTCGGCTGATTTCGCGGGCGCCGAAATAATAACTTTTTTAGCGCCGGCTTCTATGTGGCCGTAAGCTTTTTCGTTTGGATAGATGCCGGTCGACTCGATGACGTACTCTACGCCAAGCTCTTTCCACGGCAGTTGGGCAGGAGTAAGGCCTTTGCCGGAAATACATTTAATCTCGTGTCCGTTCACGACAAGAACATCATCGCCCTTTGTCTTAATCTCGGCTTTCATTTGGCCCTGTGTTGAATCGTACTTTAACTGGTAAGCGAAATATTTGGCGTCGGTAGAGATGTCAACAACAGCCACTACGTCAATTTTATCTTTTCCAAGCAAACCTTGTCCAACAAGCGCTTGAAACACGAGACGACCAATGCGTCCAAAGCCATTTATGGCAACTTTCATAAAAAACCTCCGTATGGTTATTTTTCTTTATTCTATAAAGAATAATTTTTTTGGTCAAGCATATAAATATGGTTCATTACGAAACAACAAAATTGTCATTATGATACAAGAGTATCATAATGCTACATATATTTTTCCTTGTACAGACAGTATCCGTCCATGCCGCAGAATAGAAAAAATCAATAATTCCTTATACTGTAACGACTTACTAAAAATATCCATATATCGTTAATTCTTGGCACGCTTGTTGCTATATTAGTTATGTGAGTTCGATGATATTTTAAGGGGAGGGGGAAGTCTCCCCCCTAGCTGCAGCGCGATGCGCTTCCGCTACCCCCCTCAGCGGGGGTTGCACCCCCGCAACGCCCCCGCCGGAAAGCGGTGTTTTCAAACTGTCGAATTCACGTTATGCGAGTACGCATCGTGAATGTGGAAAGCGGTGGCGCGTCAGCGCCATTATTATAAAAAGTTGAATCACAAAAAAGATTCAAAATTTCGGAGGTTCATTATGAAATCTATTACTCTGCACCGTCCTATGGAACTTGGACAAACGATGGTTGACATCAACAACTTCATGGAATCGGTATTCGGCGAGTCGCCGTTCAGCCGCTCGCAAAGCGCCGTGGGAGCGCGTTATCCCGATGTTGATGTCCACGAGACCAGCGACGCCTATCATATCGAGGCGGATCTGCCTGGATATGAGGAGAAGGACATCGAATTGACCGTTGACAGCGGCGTTTTGACCATACAGTCAAAGAAAACAGCCGAAACCGAAAAGCGCGGCGAGGACAAAAATTACATCATCCGCGAAAGACGCTTGGATACGTTCAGCCGTTCCTTCAAACTGCCTGATAACGCCGACAGCGAAGCCATAGAAGCTTCTTTCAAAAACGGTATGCTGACACTCAATATCAAAAAGCGCGCCGAAGCTCAAAAACGTGTCATCAGTATAGGAAAATGATTTATAAGCGCTGCTGATTGACTTCCAGTCAATCAGCAGCGCGCCGCGCAACCTATCCAAGAAACGAGACCGTTTATCAAGGATATATAGGTATAACGGAAATACTGCTGTGCGGGTCCACATACACATCATCTATGATATTGGCGGAAGCGGAAGATGATGTGCCAAACCAGTTAATACTCCCAGTCTTAGGATCATAATCGACATATACACCTGAACCGTTGCTACTGCTCGTTTTATTGTTGAATATTCTGCCGTTAATAACGCTGACACTGCCGCCATTATTGATATGGATACCGCCGCCCCTGGGCGGATAATCTGCCGATGAAGTGCCTACCTCGTTGCTCGTGATGGTAACGCCGTCTAATAATTTAAGGGTAGCGCGATCCACATTTATACCACCGCCCATATATGCTTTGTTTTCCGATATACTCCCGCCCAATATTTGCACTAGAGTCTTGTCACTGCCTCCATATAAATCGTGGTGTCCGACTTGAATTCCGCCGCCGTATTTCACTTTGTTTCCAGAGATGATGCCGCCGTGTATCTCGGCATACGAATCTTGAAAAACGTGGAGTCCACCACCGTGAGAGTCCACTTCTATTTTATTGTTTATCAACGCCGTATTTCCGTACATATAAAAACTACCGCCGTTCCCAACAGAGATAAGAGGTTCCGTGGCAATTACGCCGCTGCCGTTGCCGTCAATGTTAAAAACAACGCCATTCGCTTCTCCTAACACAAGCAGCCCGCCATTTTCAACTTTAAACAAACTTTCCGTGTAAATTTCTCCACGTTTTATAGTTATTTCGCTGGTTGTCATTTCATCCAAGACTTTAAGTGCAATACTGCCGCCGGCGCCGATAACTATTCCGCTGTTCAGTTCAATATCTTTGAGCGCCCACACAACACCTTTAGTTCCATCGCTGTAAATCGCTTCCGCAAGCGATTCGTAATATGTGCGCCTGCCACTAACGCGCATGGCTTCAAGTCGAGGCCTAAAATCAGCTTCTAATTCCACAACACCGCCTGGCTGCACTTCGGGCATTGTGAACGTGTATGTGCCATTTTCGTCTAACGAAATAGTGCGGTTCTCGTCATCATACTTGTAACACAAATTCGAGCAAATATAGGCTCTGTCTGAATTTACATACACTGTTATTTTATCGCCGGGTTTAGCTTTGGAAGGAAACGGTACTGCCCACCCATGTCCACTTTTGTCACTGAAATCCTTTATTTCGACAATGTCATCGCCAACATCCGCCGGTGTTATTTTTATATAAAACTTACATTTTATTTCATCATTATCATTCAATGTTACAGTTACAGTCAGTTTTTCGGCGGATTCGTATGCAACAAGTATTCCTTCATCATCCGAATCGAACACCGGTTTCTCAAGTTCATTATATTCCGGTTGCAAGCTGCTTATCGTGTACTCGTCCGGCGCCAGCACACGTGGCGGGTTCGTATCGGTCAGGCCGGTAATTTCCAGCGCGTCTTCCGGCATCCACCCCCCCCCCCCCCCATCATCGTCTTTCTTCAGCGGCAGTTTGTCGCCGACGGTAAATACGTTGGGATAGGGATATTTACTTACATAAATCGCTATTACGCGCTCTCCATCAGGCTTAACGGGGCGGGGTTCCATGAGGGGTTTATTATAAATATCACACTGCGAAAGGACGGCAAGGCAAAACAACTGCGACAACAGTAATTTTTTCAAAACGAAAACCTCCACGTTAATCAGATAACCCGCCGTTTTCAGCCAACTAACAGTTAAAAACCGGCGTTCCATGCATCCAGAAACACAAGTTTCTATCAACAGTATTTAGTATAGCGATCATTTTTGATTCGTCAATGGATCGCATTGCCTAAGAGTTGTTCAAAAACTGAAGTTTTTGAACAACTCTCGCTTAAAAACAGCAAAATGCCGCGTATTTGCACAGCATTTGCCAGCAACTGCACAGCATTTGCCAGCATTTGCCAGCAACTGCACAGCAACTGCACAGCAACTGCTGCGACTTGTGAGAGAACCGATAAGGTTCTTGAACAAGTCCAATGTCTCAAACACCTTTTTTCGGTTACATTTTCGGTGTCTCACTGCGGGCCATTGACAAAAAAATCAGGTTTCAATACCATAATATAACAATGTTTACTGCTGAATCAAATATTTTTTATGTTCTCTTGTTATGCGCGGTGGGTATTCGCGTCCAGAGGCTGAAAATTGCCATTTCAGCCGTTAATTTAGCGTATTTCGCCCCCCCCCCCCCCATGCGATAAATTCATTTTCCTATACGTCATACTCAGGGTTTGTCCGCAAACCTGATTGTTCATTTAGTGGGCTTTTTCCGCTTAAAACTGTCTGGAAACAGCTTCCGGGCAGACATATAACCGTTCTATTTTTAATTCTTAAAATTAATTCTTATTCCAATAAATTTTTGCCGGTAACTCCGGCTTCGGAGCTGCCCTCAAGTTATTTTCCGCTTAAAAACGGCAAAATGCCGCTTGGCAGGTTTCCAACGATAATCTCAAACTCCGTGAAATTCATGCATATTCCGCGGCGTTATACAATTTTGCATCTCATCCAGTTGGGTGAAAAAATATTTGAGGGCGGGAAAAACCCGTCCGCGGGGAAAACCCGCAAAGGAGTTTCTCACATGAGAAAATTTATGTTACTTTCGGTTCTTGCGGTGGCTGCCGCGGGAGGGGTTTGGGCTCAGTCTTGGTACGACAGTTACGCGCCGGGAATTAGCGAGAGCAATGTGTTAATCAATGCCGGCATCGGTTATGGGTTTTCCACCTATGATATGGGTATTCCGCCCATTTCAGCAAGCGCGGATTTTAAGCTGCCGATTAGCCTGCCAATAACGGTGGGCGCGACGGCGGCGCTGAGCACGTGGGGATATACAACAGGAGGCGGTGATTGGAAAATTGATGTTACTTACTTGAACATCGGCTTTGGCGCTCGCGGCGCGTATCATTTCAATTTTATAGAAAAACTGGATGTCTATGCCGG
>JAISZZ010000070.1 GCA_031284385.1 Treponema sp. | reverse complement strand
GGGCCGTCGCTCGCGTTCATCGGCATAAACGTACCTTCAACCTTTTCACCCGTCGATTTGGTTATTTCGTACTTAACCGTCAAATTCGGTACAAAATCCCCAACGCCGAAGCCCAGGTCATTTTCCAGCGCGGAAATATCCGCCTCCATGTGCATATCCGACTGGGACGCGGGAAGTCCCGCCCCCGCCGGAAGCATATCCACAGGCTGAAAATAGACGCCCGCCACATTGAGAGGCCCCAGTTCAAAGTCATCCCCCAGCGAGAATTCCTCAAAACCAGCCTCCGTACCGGGGTTTACCAGGCTCTCCGGCCTCGTTCCGCCCTGCTGCCCGCCTTTAGCAAACGCTACGGACGAGCACACCGCAATCAAAAGAAGTACCATCAAATTTCTGATTTTCATTGTACCACTCCTTATAAAAATTTCCCCGCCTCCAAAAGGTCACGGGTTACTGCCTTTTCCAGCGCCGCCCTCTCTATCAAGAGTTAGCCCGCTAGAACATAATTCAAGGTAGCCTCTGCTAACTTTTTTGTCAAGCCCTAATGAAGCATTGGTTACGCAGACCATGAGTTTAAGTGTGAAAAATCCGTATTCATCGAGAAAGCAATGCAATCTGTAGACTATGTGAAGGGGGGACGATTTCCAGACCCTCACCGGCATATAGCCGCTTTTTTGTCCGTCCCCCCTGCGCTCCATACCCGCGTAAGCGGTTATTCCGCTACCCCCCAATCCGCCGCCACTCCGGAATGGGTCCGCGAATTACGCGAATTAACGCGAAGTGAGTTAGCGTTAATTCACGGACGCTCGTCAGGAGGATGGTTGGGCCCTGGTGGTACATTTTCGGCTAGATTAATTATTAGACAATGTGCAGTATTGACCAAAAGCGTATTTCTATGAATACTTTGGATTACTTGGTGGATGTAGCTCAGTGGTAGAGTCCGAGATTGTGGATCTCGTTGTCGCGGGTTCGAAACCCGTCATCCACCCAGATTGACAAAAAGCGATGCTTTTGTTAGAATAGATTAGATTAAATTGAGAGGTTATCATGGCGGTACCAAGAGCGAAAACATCGAAGGCAAGGACGAGCAGGCGGCAGACTATCAATATGCGGCTCGACGCGCCTCGCACTGTGGAATGTGGCAGTTGTGGCAATAAAATTTTATTGCACAGGGTTTGCCCAAAATGCGGTTTTTACCGCGGTAAACAAATAATCGAGCCTAAAGGTTAATAGGCTTAAACATCAAGGAGTTCAAATTATGGAAGACTTATACGAAAAAATAAAAAAAATTATTGCGGACAAACTGAATATAGATGAGTCAAAAATTACGCTTGACGCGTCATTCAGGCATGATCTTGGCGCCGACAGTTTAGATACATACGAGTTGGTTTATGCCATTGAGGAAGAGTTAAATATAAAAATTCCTGACGAAAAGGCAAACGAATTTGAAACTGTAAGGGATGCCTACGAGTTTATTAAATCAGAACAAAAGTGAGCGGATGGCGGTTGCCTGTCTTCCTGAGATAAACACTGAGAGACGGAAGGAACTTAACAAATTCCAGCATAGCGTTGGAATAAAATTTAAGAGCCTTGAGCTTTTGAATCTTGCTTTTATTCACCGTTCTTTTTCAAACGAGGCGCGAGCAAAAGTAAACGCCAGTAACGAGCGTTTAGAATTTTTAGGGGACGCGATTTTAGGTGCCGTAACGGCCAGTTTACTGTACGAAATTTTAAGCGACAGCAGTGAAGGTGAACTAGCCAAAATAAAATCCATAGTTGTTTCTGAAGAAACCCTGTCCGGTATTGCGCGTGAATTGCAGATAGATACGATGATGGTGCTGGGGCATGGCGAAGAGCTTTCAGGCGGCAGAGATAAACGCGCTCTGCTTGCCGATGCTCTCGAAGCTTTGTTTGGTGCGCTCTATCTCGATTCCGGATTTAAGGCGGCATTTGATTTTACGTGCGATTGTATAAAGCCTGAAATCGCTAAAGTTAGGGAAAACAGGGGCAAGGAAGATTACAAGTCTCATTTGCAGGAAGTGTGTCAGCGTAAATTCAAAATGTTCCCAAGTTACAAACTTTCTAAATTCTCCGGACCGGAACACGCGCGTCACTTTTGGATTGAGGTAACCTGCGGCGGCAAAACTTTTGGACCAGGCATGGGAAAAAGTAAAAAAAATGCCGAACAGGAAGCCGCGCGCATAGCTCTTTTGAATCTGTAAACATTGTCCAAGCAGGGTATAATTGAGTTGTTCAAAAACTTCAGTTTTTGAACAACTTCCGCTTTAAAACGGCAAAACGCATTTGCTGCGACTTGTTCAAGAACCCATAAGGTTCTTGAACAAGTCCAAATACTCATTTACCAATTATAAAAAACATATTAGGCTGTTTATATGCTAATGAATCAACATTTTAAGTTGGCCGCAATTATTTTAATTACGGCCGTTCTCTTTTCTTCCTGCCTCAAAAAAGCGCCGCAAGGAAAATCAGAATTTGTTTTTGGTACGATTTGTACGCTGAAAATCCAGCAAGATGGCAAAAATGAAGTGTACCGCAGAGTTTTTTCCCGTTTACACGCGATAGAAAACACCTTTAGTCTGAATAAAGCCGGCACGGTTGTAGATCTCATAAACTTGAAAGCGGGGATAGAACCTGTAAGCGTCCAAAACGAAGTCATAAAAGTATTGGAACGGGCGTTGTTTTTTGCTGAACTTTCAGACGGAATATTCGATCCTTCGGTAGGCACGCTAGTTAAATTGTGGGGAATAGGCACAGAAAACCCGCACATTCCATCGCAGGAAGAGATTGAGGAGGCATTGTCGCTGGTAAATTGGCGCGATATTGTTGTTGATGCCGAAAATAGCTCAGTATTTTTGAAAAAAAAGGGAATGATGCTGGATTTAGGCGGCATTGTGAAAGGTTACGCGGCGGATGAGACTCTTTCCATCCTTAAAAGTGAAGGTATATCCGGCGCTTTAATCGATTTTGGCGGAAATATCGTAGTTTACGGCGAAAAATCCTCTAAGGGTCTGTTTGGAAAAACGCGCCCGTGGAAAATCGGTATACAGCACCCACGTAAAGAACGCGGTGAATTTGTGGGATCAATCGATGTCGAGAACAGTGTTTTGGTAACGTCCGGCGATTACGAGCGTTTTTTCGATGAGGGCGGCAGGCGTTACCATCACATACTTTCAACAAGAACCGGCGGCCCCATAGAAACCGATGTTCTTTCCGTTACTGTCATACAAAGTTTGCTGTCCGAAGGCGAAGCATACAACACCGCATCTATGGACGCGGACGCTCTTTCCACTACGCTGTTCGCGCTGGGCTATGCCGGCGGCTCATCATACCTATCTCAATTTGCCGGACTCGACGCTATTTTCGTTCTAAAAAACGGCGAAATCCGCGTAACACAGGCAATACGTGGACGGTTTAACCCGAAGCCAGACGGGACAAATACTTCCCGTTGACGTAAACCGCGCCCCGCCTGTTTTGGTTGGGTAGGGGGGGGGGGGGGTAAACCACGCCGCGGTTTCGCGCAGGACGCTAGAACATTAAACCGGTAACGCGTATACTTAAGAGCATGAAACTGATACGAAAACCTTTTGCGTACACTTATTTTAACGCAACGCTTATGCTGATAATCATAAATGCTTTAATTTTCGCTCTGCAAAACCTCACTCCTAATCTTACCTATATATTCGCTATGACACCCGTTTTGGCATCGCACGGCTGGTTTTGGCAGTTTTTTACATATATGTTCGCGCACGCCAGTTTTAACCACATACTTTTTAATATGATTGCGCTGTTTGTGTTCGGAGCGCGGGCAGAACGTTACATGGGCAGCAAGGAATTCCTTGTTTACTATCTTGTAACAGGCGTGTTGGCGGGCATATTTTCGTTTGTAGTTTTTTTATTCACCGGCGCGGCGCGGGTGCCGCTGTTAGGCGCTTCGGGCGCAATATTTGCCGTACAGCTCGCGTACGCTGCCTTTTTCCCCGATTCGATACTGTATATATGGGGTATTCTGCCGTTGCGCGCACCAGTCATGATGCTTGGATTTACGGCGATAGAGCTGTTTTCTACAGTTTTTGGAGTTAAAAACGGAGTTGCGCACCTTACCCACCTTGCCGGTTTCGGCTTTGGCTGTCTCTATTTTCTTATCCGTTTTCGGGCAAACCCGCTGCGTATGATGATAGGGAAGCGTTAATCGCGTGAAAAAAACAGAGCCATCTGATTCGCGGCTCACGGACAGCGAAAAACGTAACGGAAACGGCGTGGTATTTTATTATTCCCGTGAAGAACGCCTAAAAAAAGCGAGCCCGCGTGTGCGGGCATTGTATGAAGAGGTCAAAAAATCACGCTTCGGTATTTTTACTTCACTGGTAGACACAAGAGCGAAGGCGATGGTTTTTATAGCCATCATAGCGGCCAGTATAATGATGCTGTTATTTTTGTAAGATGTATCGCTGTCGCAAGAGGATAAACGCCTACAGTGTCTATCCACTTGCTTATGGAGTTTAGGTGGCGGATTGGGCGTGTAGGAAGCCGCCGGTTCCGATGATAGGGGACGATTTCCATACTCTTTGCGGCATATAGCCGCCCTTTTGTCCTGTCCCTTCAGCATTAATTATTAGGCAATGCGTGCGCTTGTAATTCTGTGGGTTTTTTACTATACTGGAATAGATGTAGGCATGGGCTAAATACATTATAACCGGGCAAAAATCCATGCGGGCGCGGCGTATGCCAATGCGCTAGAACACCTAAAAAAGGATGTTACTTATGAAAAAGACATTATTTTCCACGATTTTAATCGCGATAGCGCTTGCGTTTGCCTTGACTGGATGTCCGGAGCCCGACAGCGTTGTCGAGGTTTCGCCCGGAATGATTGGGGGGGCTAGTGATATTGAAGCTTTGAATACTATGCTTAAAGATGAGCGTTTTACAGAAGTTTGGTTATTTAAAGATATATCATTGGGTAATGAGACGCTGATCATTCCGCCGGGCAAGACCTTAAATCTCGATACTTGGACTATCAATATTATTGATAGTAGTAATAGTAGTAATGGGACGATTGTTGTAGCGGGAGACCTTACTAGGGATATTTTGAATTCGAAAAAAATAGATATGTCTGCTAACGGTCGACTGATTGCTAGCAGTGAATTTATAACGGCGCACGTTAGTACGAGTACGAGTGCGGGTGATAATAACCAAATATATGTCATTGTCAAGGATGATAGGTCTAACCTAGTACCTGTTGGGGAAACAGCGGCGGATGGCGTGTCGGCTGTATTAGCCGACCCCGACAATGCCGATATTCCGGTAACAATTACAGGTACCCCTACCGAACTCTATATTATTGGAAATTATAACTTTCCCAGCGGCATAACCTATCCAACCGATGTTATAGTCATAGGTGATGTGGCAGCTACTAGCACTAGCAATATTGCAATAGCAGGTACATTAACAGTTATGGGGAAAATAACAAACGCTGTCTCTGCTACCATAGATGCTTATTTAAAAGCACAAGATGGATCATTTAGCAGTGATGTTACATTCAAAAAAGACACGGAGTTTGACGGTATAGCAGCATTTAAGACTAATACTACCATAGATTCAAACTCAATACTGACTTTTAAAAAAGTTGTAGGGCTATCTAAACTTACTATTAAAGATGGGGCTAGTGTGATATATAGCGCCGGCATCGGACCGTACCCTAAAGCGCCGGAAACGGATAATATCAGATCGGCCGATGATCCTGGAGTAAAGGCTTCTGGTATTTTATCCACTGCCGGTGCGTTTACTGGAATCGGCGACGATACAGTGTTGAAATTTGGCGCTAATGAATTTACCGTTGAAAGCGGTACGCTCAATTTGAACGGTGGCATAATAAATCTCAAGAGCGATTATGCTGCATCATTTATATTGAGTAAAAATGCCGGCATATCCGGTAGCGGCAGTTATTTAAACGGGGATAGCTATAGAATTGGAAACACGGGGGGGCATGGTACGCTGTTCAGTTTGTACAGTGACAATGGATTTACGTACAACACTATTATTAGTGTTAATCATACTAAAGTCGCTAGCCTTACTTTTAGCAGTAATGGTACGTGCCTCATAATAAATGACGGAAAGACACTTGATTTGAAGTACTTAAACATAGATTTATCGGCGAGCGGTACTTTAAGTCTTGGAAGCGCATCGACGCTGAAGCTTGCAGACAGCGGCAGTGTAACAACCGGAAACAAAGTGGAGAATATTGCTTACGACGGCTTTATTATAGGCGGCGCCGGTGGATCTATTCTTGTAGGCACATTGGATGCCGAGACTTCCAATGTTGTTGCAGGATCTATAAGCGCAGGGTCTTTGGGTACATTAAGCGAAAATCGGGCTTTTATTATAGCGGGTGACTACTTTGCTAAAGTATTGGATGACACCCCCGCTACTAAGCTTTCTGGAATTGGTGCGGTGGCTAAATTAGACAACACAGATGGTGGCAGCGCTTCTCTTGGCGGTTCAATCTTAATATTCAACGCTAAGTAAAACGGCGCGTTTAGTACGCCAGCCTCGCCGCAAATTTTGCGTTCAATTTGCGGCGCTAATTTGAGCGCTCGAAAGCCTCTGGCGGAATGGATTTTCGCCGGAGGCTTTTTTTATGCGGGTTAATCGCCCGCTATACTCGATGTAAACCATTTTATCAACGCTTCCGCTCGCGAGGCAAACGAACTCCCAGCTTTTTTGTTTATCGCCGGAATCGAAGGCGCTTTCGCCATACTCACGGCATATATCAAAAAATACTCCTCCGCGTCTATAACGGCGGCAATCGTACACAGCTTGCCCTTCGCTATGACCGGTATTATACCGTAATAAAGCGTGGAATAGTTTGTTTGTTTGAACATAACGGCCGAATCGTCGATTGCGTAATCGTACCTGTATATATTATCCCCAAAGGTAAGGTCCTTTTGGCGGGCGTAAAGGCTGATTTTAGGCGGCGCCGTCTCACCCAGCGTAAATGCTGGATCCGCCTGCGGCGTTTTTTTTTGCGGATCGTCTATTACCGAAGAGGTTTCATAAAATACGCGCATACTGTTACGGCTTGCCGAATAATACTGTACACCGGCAAGCTGACTTATAGACACAAGCGCGTTAAGCACGGCAGTTTTTTCAGCTTCCGTCCATAGACGATTTCTAAAATTCGGCGGTTTTTTGTACAGATACAGATTTTCAACAAGCATTGACGGATCGAGTTCTGCAATGCTCTTTCCGAATAGCTGGCGCAGCGGAATATAATTCGGCATAAGCCGTTGAATAAGCCGCGAATCAAATTTATCAAAGCTCGCCCCGCTTAAAATTTTGCCGCGAATCAATTCATCTCTTACCTGTCTGTCGGCCAGTTCGTCAAGCGGCAGCGCAAAACACGTAAAACCGGCGAAAAACAGTGAAACCGTCAACGCTAAAAAACAAATAATAATTTTTTTCATTATTTTAACTGTAAAAATATTGACGGTTAATTTAAAGTGTCCGCACCCTTGCCATGTTACATAATTCGCGTGAATTGTCTATAATTCAGTATTCCTATGACTTATTTCAGATTAAGACAAGTATCCGCCCAAATCGAGGTGTCAACGTTACCGTCGGCTACGCGTTCACTGCGCGAATGCGTGTTTTTTGTATGCTTTTTGCTGATTGCAAGCCGCCTAAACGCCGCCGTTGAAATTTTACCCGGAATAGACAGCGAGGTTTATACCGCCTCTTACAGCCGCGACGGACGTTATGTGGTTTCGGGTGGTACCGGTAAAACCGTAAAAATTTGGGACTCAAAGAATGGCCGTTTAATGAAAACTCTTTACGGGCATGAAAGCATAGTAAGCTCCGCCTCATATAGACATGACGGCGGCCGCATAGTTTCCGCGTCAGGCGATAACACAGTAAAAATATGGGACGCTTATACCGGAAAAGAAATGCTAACATTAAAAGGCCATACTAATTGGGTTTGGCAGGCGTATTTTAGTCCGGACGGCAAAAAAATTGTCTCGGCATCGGCGGATAGAACCGTCAGGGTTTGGGACGCGGACAGTGGCAAAGAACTGCTTCGCATACCTGCCCACGACGCGCCTGTGCGCTGCGTAACCTACAGTCCCAGCGGAAAACGTATAGCATCCGCTTCCGTTGATGGCGTGGTAAAGCTATGGGACGGAGAAACAGGCGCGGAAATACGCAGCTTTGAAGGTAAGGCCGGCGCGGTTTGGGCATTGGCTTACAGTCCGGACGCAAAATTTATAGTGTCTGGCGGTGAGGATGGAATTGTCAGGATTTGGGATACCGGAAACGGGAATCTTGTCCGGCTATTGAAACAGGACGGAGGCGCGGTATACGCGCTCGCTTACAGTCCGGATGGAAGCCGTTTAGCCGCCGGCGCGGCTGATACGGTTATAAGAACTTGGGACGCTAAATCGTTTTACGCATCTCGCTCGTTTAAAGGACACGGCGCGGCAGTCGGCGCTCTGGATTTTAGCCCGGACAGCCGCTGCCTGCTGTCCGGCTCCTTCGATACATTTATAAAAATTTGGCATTTTAGTGACGGCGTGGAACGTTTAAGTTTTGGCGGCAACAGCCTTGACGTAATGAGCGCATCATGGAGTCCCGACAGTAAGCGCATAGTGTCGGCGGGAAAAAACGGGCTAATCACGGTTTGGGACGCTGAGCGTATGCGACAGCTTTTGACTTTAAGCGGTCATTCCGGCGATGTAACTCAGGTGGCGTACAGCAAGGATGGCAGACTGATACTATCCGCGTCAACCGGCAAGACTATAAAGATATGGGATGCGAGTACAGGGCGCGACTTACAAACTCTACAGGGTCATACCGAAGCCGTAACCGCCGCCGTGTTTAGCCCCGATGCCACCCGTATCGCGTCCGCTTCTAACGATAAAACTCTTAAAATTTGGAATATCGAGACGGAAAAAACAGTATTCACGATTACTCTAAATGATGTGGTAAATTGCGCCGCCTACAGTCCCGATGGACGTTTCGTAGTTACCGGTGCCGGCGTATCGGTAATGATTTGGGATGCACGGACAAAACGCGAACCTGTCGTATTGAACGGCCACCGCGATTTAGTGCGTTCAGTCGCGTATAGCATGGATGGAAGCCGCATAATCTCGGCTTCAAGCGATGAAACCGTTAAAATCTGGGATGCCGCTGCGGGCAAGGAACTTTTAACTTTTAGGGGACACAGTAACGAAGTTTTGTCGGCGGCCTTCAGTCCTGACGGTAAACGGGCGGCATCGGGCGATAAGAATTTTATCGTCAAAGAATGGGATACAAAAACGGGACGCGAACTGCATACCGGCGGCAGTCTCACCGGCGAGGTTTACACTGTAAGCTATAGCCCGGACGGAAAACGGCTGCTTGCCGGTTCCGGCGGCGGCGTGCTAAAGGCTTGGGATTCTGTTACCGGCATGGAAACGGCATTACTAAGCCGCTATGCCAACGGTGAGTGGGTCTGCGTGAATCCGTCCGGTTTTTATAATTCTTCACCGTCCGGCGCCGAAAACATAATGCTTCGAATAAAAAATGCTGATAAAAACGATACCTACAATTTGGAACGTTTTCGGCCACTCCTCTACCGGCCCACGCCGCAGTCCGTCTGGGTAGACATACCGGAGGATAACGAAGCAGCGCTCGAAAACGCCGTGCTGTTTTCGCCGCCCGAACTTGCCATAAGCTCGCCGCAAAACGGTTCCGGCACTATGGAGCGCTCAACACAGCTTTCATTTTCAACTTCCTACCAAAACGCGCCTGTTGAGCGTATAAGGGTTTTGCTAAACGGTAGATTGATCGCGTCAAACGACAACAGCGCATTTTCTTCAAGCAGGCAGCTTAAAAGAGAAACGCGGGAAATAGTTATAAACAATGAAGGCGCTTACCGCGAGTACAATTTTCCGGTTACGCTTAACGCCGGCGGAAACTTTATCGAGGCCTACGCCTCAAACCGCTTCGCGGAAGGAAAGGACAGCGTGGAGGTTGAATGGAACAATGTACCATTAAATGAGAAGCGGCAGCTTCCCGACCTTTGGGTATTTTCTATCGGCGTGGGAGCGTATAATGATCCCGATATTCCTAATCTTGAGTGGACTCCGCTTGATGCACGCGACATTATCAGCGTGTTCAAACGGCAGCAGGGCAGGCTCTACCGGAAAGTGAACAGTGTTCTTATCGCGGATAAAATGTCTATCCTCCCGACTTTAAAAAGCATTTCGGCGCGTTTGAATTATTTCAAGCAAATGTCGCCGCAGGATACGGCTGTTTTTTATCTGGCGGGGCGTGGATTCACAGACGCAGCCGGAGATTTTTATTTTTTGCCGAAAGATGCCGCATATAAAAAAGATGGAACTATAGACATATCAAAAGCCATATCACGGCAGAAACTTTTTGCCATGCTTGATTTACCTTGCCAAAAAATAATATTGCTAGATCTGTACGGCGCGGAGGGAATTGACGGCAGAGAGAGTCTTTGCGTTGATTACAATATGCTTGTGCGGGACATACAGCGCGATAACGCGGTTATCATTTCCTCCTGCGGCGGCATAGAAACAGCACAGACGATAAGCAAAAGCAAGCGCGGTGTTTTTACCTATGCTTTGACTCAAGGACTGAAAGGCGGCGCCGATTCCTTAAAGGACAATGTCATCGGTATTGATGAACTTAAAACATATTTGAGCGAAACCATCCCAAAGTTGACTTCAAGTATGCAACATCCAATAGCAAGCATACCGGACAGTTTCCTGTTTTTCAAAGCCGCCCGCCTGCGTTAGCCGGCGAGCCTGCGTTAGCCGGCGGACTGACAAAAGCGGATATGCGCCGGATGCGGCATGGAAATCGTCCCCTTCCTGATTTTCGTACTCGCCGATGAAGTGCATCTGTAAATATAAAATTGCTGACTGGATTGTAGCAATATGAAAAAAATAATATACTTATGTCAATGTATACAAGGCATCTGCTCCCGCAGTGTAGTTCGCCGGTTGAAAACGGCAAACCGTTGCAGGGGACATGGACAAGCGCCTTTGATGAAGTCAATCTGCTGGCTATAGATAGACCGTACCTTATCCCGCTTCCAGAGTGGGCGTTGGATTTGAGGTTGAAAGAATGGCAGACCTTCACCGCGCAGAATGATGAAATACGTTTGGAGGCAGTCGTAGCGAATCTGAAATTTTTTTGTTTTGCTGAAATTTTATTTTGGAACAAACGCGGTAAAGAAAAGATGCATGTTATGAAGTCGTTTCCATTTTCCGCGTGGAAGATGCCGAATAATTTGAATGACAGCGTTATCGAGCAGACCGGAGCAGATTTTTCGTTTCGTATACACGATTACATGACTTCAAAACATATTATTTTGGATATTTCGATAGATTCCGCGATAGAACGGCCTGTGTTTACGGCTCACCTTGAATTTGGTATTCAGCAGACAACGCCAATCGCGGTGAATCTGCTTATCGCGGAAAATCGTTCGATGTATTTTTTCAAAGGATTTTCCGGCGTTGAAGGAAGTATTATATGGGGTGACGTTACAATGAACCTACACACGGAATCCACGAACGGTTTTTTTCAGGATTGCAAGGGGTTTATCCCCTACAGGTCGCGTTATTACAACTGCCGGGGGTCCGCTATTGACGCTAAGGGCAGGCGTTTTGGATTTAGTTTAGGTGAACACATAACCAAAAAGCTAAACACAAATAACGAAAATGCTTTATGGATTGACGGAACGCTGACACCGCTGCCGCCTGTGCGTATAACAGAGGCGGAGCCGGGCGAGGCTGTCATTCAAGACCTTGAAGGCATGGTCGATCTTAGTTTCAAACAAATAGAAGACAGCGGTATGATGTTTGATTTATTTTTTATCGGAATGGAACATAAAAATCCTATCGGCCTATTTAACGGAATGTTGATGTCGCATAGCGGTGAAAAACTGCCTATTAGGAATGTACTCGGTACCGTAGAACATTTTATTTTTAAATTATGAGGTTATGCTGATGGCTAAGAACGCTATTTACGAACCCGGCGAGCTTGAAAAAGTAAAGAACCGGTTGGGGCCGTTGAATGAAAAAGAGGCCAAGCGTATGCAGAAAGTGCTTGGCGGTGAAATTGGAGTGGAACGGGGCCTTGAGCCGGTAACATCTATTGTTTCGGATAAATTTACGCGCCCAATTAAAGGGGCGGCGGCGGGCGCTTCAAAAACAGCTAAACCAAAACGCCTAGTTGAAATTGCCGCCTCTGAAGATGATAAAAAATTAAAATCCGTACTGCGGTTTCACCGGAAAGAAAATTTGTCTTACAGTGAACGTGTAAAAATGGATACTATCGCCGGATATAGCGAATTTAAAATTAAAACTTTTTGGCAGGTTTTAAAATCACGTCTGAGTTTTATAGGCGATCCTCCAGATAAAGTGAATCCGTATTTTGTAAAAGAAATATTGAACGAATGTTATAGTACGCTTGAACGCTTGATAACCGCTATGCGGCTTTTATTCCCACGTAGTAATGCCGAGCTGTCGCAAAAACTGCGGAACGCGGCTCCGGCAGAGTTCAAAGTCCTAAATACTTTACGACAATGGAAGCTTGATACTATCGCTTCCGAAATTGGTAAAATTCAATTGCATCCGCGCAATGTACTGGTGAAAGATTTTGAAAATTTGCTGCGCGAAATTTACAAACCCTTATATATCATAGGGAAACTTAATGATAAAGATATTATGGCGGTGTTTCAGGTTTTATATGATATTGTAGCCGAAGAAAAACCAAATGAAGCGCAGGCAATGAAAAATAAAATAATGGAAGTAAACGGCCTCTATATGTATATAAACACATCTATTCGCCGGTTATTTTATCCTATTTTGATGAAAATTATTGCCAGTTATTATCAAAATTATGAAATATTTTTCATAGAAAACAATGACAATTTTGAGGCGTTTTTAGAATTATCAGAGGCCGATCAGATAGCTCCTAATTCTTTGAGGGGCGCCGCCGCTGATAAAACAAGGAATACGGATGTGTCCGGTGAAACCGGCGCGGAGTCTGTCGTGGATTCTTTGTCCGATATTAAAGATGAAAAATTTGAAAAAGAAAAGAAAGTTGAGCAGTCTTCGGAAACATCCGAAACAAAAGCCTTTGAGCGAAGCCTGAAAATACTTGAAACATTGTTTCCCAGAGCCCCATGGGATAAACTGGGGACTTTCCCAGATTTCTACCCATATTTTGCCGATGTTCTGGAAATTAAAAAAAATGGGGAGTTAATCGCGCCGGAAGATCCTTTACAGCTTGCGTTGATACTTTCACAAATAATTGAAGAGCTGTTGTACGCTTTCCGCTATATAAAATTCATAGGACAATTCGCCGGAGAATCGTCTATGATTTCGATTGTTGATGATTGGCATACAGCCATTTCAGAAAGTTTTGAAAAAAAATATCTTATTCGGGTATCTGAATATTCACATTATTTTGAGAATTCATTACAAAAAAGAAATTCTACCTATGCAGTCAATATTTCTACCGATATTCACTGGATACGCCGATATTATTTTCTGCCTAACTATGATACTATACCGCCTACACCTCCATCATTTTTTAAAAAAGATGTTGTGGCGATATACACGCTGGCACATCGTCTGCGTAAAGATTTAACCGCTTGCGCCGTAGCCATTGATGCCGCGAACAAACTGGGAGGAGCGGCGGAAAACGCGCTGGTAGAGGGAATTGAAAATCCATGGGAACCATACAATTTTCAGGTAGAAAACCCATTATCAAAACGGCTCAATATGCTGCTTGGAAAAAAACAACACATTAACGCCTCTCTTATTTTCTTTACGCTTGCGGCAGTTACAGTGCTTGACAACTATCTAAGCGATAAAGCCAGCATCGCTTACACGGCTAACAATGAAATATTTTTTCGGCATTCAGGGCATGAAGAAATGAAGCCTGTTTTTTGGGTTGAAAAACAAACCGGTACATTTGATATTTTCAAAAAATCGATAGAATCCCTTAAAAAAAAGAAGTAGCGATCATTTTGTACTAAAAGTATTATGCTCATGATAAAAAATTCTGAATACTTATATATCGATCCCGGAATTGATACCGATACTCTGCTCGATATAATTGTCGATTCTAAATACAATGAGGAATTCTGCGTTTCACGCAGTTTTTCACCGGATTTTATTGCCAATCTTATGTACAGTGGATTTCTTGTCATGTCAGCAAGTGTCAAAATAAATATAAATACTGAAGATGAAAGGGAACTTTTTTTGCTTATGCCGAAACATCATTTAACACGAAATGTTTTGTTTTTTCAAGATTTGCATATAAGCAAAACATTGAAACGCTTGATTAAACGCGATTCATCACATTATGTTTTATGCGTGAACAGCGGTTATGATCAAATAGTAAAAAACTGTATCGCTCATCACGGCAGGGATTGGCTCACAAAACCTCTTATTAAAAGCATGAGTCAGATACGAAAAAATAATATGTCGCCGGTGCGGCTTTATTCTTTTGGTCTTTACCGTGACGGAGTCCTTTGCGCCGGAGAATTTGGCGTTACTGTAGGACGTGTTTACACAAGTTATTCAGGCTATCACGATGAGGATTCAACCGGAACTATGCAGATGATTCTAACGGCTGAATATCTGGAAAAAAATAATTTCGCGTTTTGGGATTTGGGAATGCCGCTTGATTACAAATACACACTCGGAGCTCATGACATTAGCATAGAAGAATTTACCAGAATTTTTAGGGAAGGCCGCCGCAAAAAATTCGTTCTTAACGGAGACTGCTGAGCAAATGCGTTTGCGGTGCAAACGAGTTTGCTATGCAAAAAGAGTTTGCTATGCAAACATCCAAGTGATAAATACACCCGCCACCCGCCCACAAAAATGCGTCGCATTTTGCCGTTTTTAAGCGGAAGTTGTTCAAAAAAAATCAGTTTTTGAACAACTCTATTACATCTATTTTTTTCCGCTGCGAATAAATTATTCTTAATGAGTCGAACACAAACTGTCATGGCTTCCGCTAGGCGGCCATTACTGCGTGTTCGCAAAAATAGCCTCGCCGCATACCATACACGCGACACACAGCACCGCACGGCATCCTGCCACTTGGCATGCCCGCGCCGCAGCGGGCATATCACTCAATCCCCCCTATAACCTGCTGCGTGGCTCTCCGGCGGACGGTGGGAAAGACTTACGCGAATTTGGTAAACTTTATGCAAGAAATGAACCGTAAAAGCGCTTTTGATATACAAATTATTCTCTTTACCGCGCTTGTTTTGGGAACAGCGGCTGCTCTGATACCGGTACGCAGTCTACTTTTCGAGCGGATAGAAACCATCAAGGATGACGGAATCGGTGGATTGCAGGCTTTGATTGGCAAAAACGTCAGCTTCGATTCTATGGGATTGTCAATATTAAACACGCTAGACATCAAAAATATAACAATTCATGGCGGCGATGACGATTTATTTCCGCTCATCACAGTAAAAAGATTGCGCATACACTATTCACCGTTAAAATTGCTGTTTCCACCGAAAGCCACGGGTGAAGGCGGCCCGCTGGCCGCATTGAAAGCGGTTACCGTCGAAGGATTGCTGGTCGAATCCGGCACAGCCAAGGATTTTGATGAATTGTTTAGCGGTGGAAGTGGAAAGGCGAACGGCGCGTTAAAATTCCTTGAATACATCAACAAGGCAGCCGGTATGATACCGGACAAACTAAAATTGCGTGTTTCTGGAAGCGTATTCCGGTTTACGGCTGGAAAAAGCGTGATAGAGGCCGATGGAATCGCTCTTTCCGCCAAAATAACCGGCGACATTCTGCGATTCAGGCTCTCCACAGAGGCAAAAATGCGACTTGAAAAGCCCATGCGTTCCGAAGCAACTTTACGGGCGCGTATTGACGGAGTTTATGACACACGGAATGGTAAAAGTGGCTTGAAAATAGGGCTTGCATCCGTAAAAACCTCGTTTTTTACGATGAATAAACTAATTTTGCTTGCAAGTTTGACAGAAAACACTTTAAAACTTCAGAAAATCGGTGATTTAGAACCATTTGATCTGTCGTTAAGTTATAATTTTACGGACTCTGGCATCAAAGCCGGCGCTCAATTCGAAAATTTCAGACTTTCACGGCTGCTGCGTTTTTCGCCAGAACTTAAAAGTTGGAATAACTGGCTTGGAACGCGGGTTTCGGGGAAAATGAGCGCATCGTTTAACGTCGCAGACGGTTTGTCATACACGGCAGTTTTACACGGCGGACTGGACAGAAACTCGCCTGTTGGCGCGGGTAATTTTAAGCTAGACGCGGCGGGCGGGGCATCCAACGCTTATTTCAGGAATCTTTCGCTCTCGCTGAGCAGGGGCGAACTAGTTTGGACCGGCGGAATCAATTTCCGTCCGTTCATGCCCAACGGCAGCCTTACTGTCAATGATTTTAATTTTACAAAATCGGGGCTCAAAGAAAATGCTGGATCGTTGAACGGAGATTTCCATGTTTCCTCTTACGGCAATACGATAACCCTTTTTGCCGACACATTTTCCGTAGGCGCCACTACCGCTGGTGTCGCCACCTCTGGTGTCGGTGCCACCTCTGGTATCGGCGCCACCGCTGGTGTCGCCACCGCTGGTGGCGGCGAAAATTCGCGTAAAACCGGCGTGGATTTACAGGCTTTTGACATTACAATCACGCATACAGGCAATGAGTTTGACTTTTCTGTCTCAGGTTTCCGCATTGGAAATGCGGAAACCTACGATGAAGCGAGCTTTTCGCCAATATCGGCGGAAGGTTCCTTTGATTTAGACAGTAAAAACATCGAAATACGCCTAGAGGTAGAGGCATTTTCCCTATATGACCTATTAAAAATGGCCGGATGTGCGGTAGAGTTGCCTAAATTCCCCACTCCGGCATGGAATTTTCTTGATAATATCCTTGTAACAAGTGAAATATTTGTGTCTACGGACTTTAAAGATTTGTTGTATAACGTGCCGCACTTAATTGTGGCATGGCGGGGCGATAACGATATATGGGCCAGCCTCTCGTTATCCGGTACGGAAATGAGCTTTGAGTTGAGCGAAAGCCACATTGTTTGGGAGGGCGGCGGCATGGATATATCGGCGCGTGGCGATTTTGCGGATATAAACGACATACTTTTTAACGCGGAACTGCGTGTAGCGGACAGCGTTTATACGATTCAAGCGATGCTTCTCGATAAAAGCGCATTACACATTTCCAGTTCATTTGGCTTAAACCTGAATGTTAGCCGCTCACCTTACGGTTCTTATGCCGGCCTCTTGTTTTTGAACGCGCCGCGTTTCCCGATGGGTGACGGTTTTGCCGAACTAACGGCGGAAGCCGGTTTTCGTTACGAAAATCCCGCCCTTTGGGACTTCAATTTGGAAAGATTCAAGATTTCGGGTATAAAAAGCTCGCTGTCTTCGAGTGCCGCGGTCGAGCTTATGGGGCACGCCAATCAGGATGGCGCTGAATTCAACCGGATATACTTTGATGACGGGCGCGGTGCACTGTACGGCGATGCTTCCGGCAGTTGGAAGGGCTTTTTCAATGACCGGGACGCGGTAATAATTGGCGATTTTAACCTGCGCGATGTCGGAGGAGTTGAAACTGTGGACGCGCAGTTACGGTACGCCGAAGAATCGCTTTTTGTGTGGGCCGAAGTCGCCGGATTGCAGAGCGGGCGGTTTTTTAACAGTGCGGACAATATGTTTATTACAGGCGATATAGGCTTTTTTAAGACGCGGGAAAACTGGTCTGCGGCATTCGACCTATCCTCGCTTCGCGGCATTTTTCAGGGACAACCCATAACGCTGAGCGGGCGCGGCTCTCTCGACAACACAAGGCTTGATTTGAGCGAAACCATACTCAGGTACGGTGATTTTTCCGCCGACATCCCGTTCCTCAATATAAATTTGCCCCAATCCGACTTGAACATGGCGGCGCGTCTTTGGAGCGATACCCCCGATCTCAATTTTAACGCCGATATAAATGCGAGCGCCGGTTTTGCACAAATTGATTCGTGGCTCAACATCGGGGCGGCTTTAAAATCGTTTGACGGCGTGATAAATTTTGAAAATACGCGCTTTAACACCTTTGAAAGCGGCGAAATTTTTAATTTCAGTTTTTCCAGACAGAATCAGATTTGGAACTTGGAAGGCGGCCCCAACAATATGATACGCCTTCACATGAACGGTGATGGTGATTTTTTCGCGGCGTTCTCGTACCCTTCTCCCGTTCTTGGCGCGTTGACAGGTTTTATCAAAAACGGCAGGATTGACGCGGAAGTTTCCGGTTTGTACATTGATGTGTCGTCCCTGTGGCGTTATATACCTATGGACAAAATTACAATATCCGGCGGGTTTATAATAGCCGACATACATATACGCGGCCCGTTGCGCGATCCTGAATTTTTTGGCGCGGCGCAGGCAAACAGCCTGCGTTTAGGCGTTCCCGGCTTCCTTGCCGACGAGATTGTGCCCACGCCGGCCTTTTTAACATTCTCCGGCAGCGAGATACGCCTTGAGCCGTTAAACGTGCGGATAGGGGAAGGCGAAGGCGCTCTAAGCGGAAGTATGCATATATCCCGCTGGCGTCCATCCTCCTTCGATGTCGCGCTCGTGATTGAACAGGCCGATCCCATACCACTCGACCTAAACATAGCCGGTTTTCTGGTAATGGGAACAGCTTTCGGCATACTAAACATCAGCAGCGACGGTCAAATACTTAGAGTCTTTGGGGATGTAGGCAGCGACAATGCTGAAATATCGCTTGCGGCGGAGGAAACAGCCTCCAGAAACGGCGATTCGAGGGAACGGGGTATGCCGATACAGACTGACATTAAAATTACGGCGGGCAGAAAGATAGAATTCCTATGGCCGAATATCGATATTCCGATACTGCAAGCCTACGCAAGTTCAGGTTCCAGCATAAAAGTTGTAAGCGATAATCTTTCCGGCCACTTTTCCATAAACGGCGATGTGGGAATACGCGGCGGGGAAGTGTTTTATTTTCAGCGCAGTTTTTATATAAAAGAAGGTTCGATGAGTTTCAACGAGAGCGAGCTTCAGTTTGACCCGCGATTTACCGCCATTGCGGAGACGCGGGACAGGACGAACAACGAGCCGGTTACTATTTCCATGATTATAGACAACCAACCCCTGCGTTCATTTACGCCGCGTTTCGAGGCTGCCCCCTCGTTATCCCAGATTGAGATTTTCACGCTGCTGGGCGATAAACTTTCTGGGACGCCGACGGCGGAAAACGCGATAAACCGTGCGTTTGTTTCGTCAACCGCGGATCTGCTCGCCCAGTTCGGCTTTGTGCGTCAATTTGAAAAGACAATCCGCGACATACTGCATATCGATATGTTTTCGCTGCGGACGCAGGCCGTACAGAATGCGCTGCTGTTGAACGTATTCCGTGACACAGAGGGAGAACATAGTGAAAATCAGTTACAGTCTCAAACCCCGCCGCAAACCGATATACGTTTTGGTAACTATTTTGACAATACAACTGTTTTTTTAGGTAAGTACATTGGAGCCGGCCTTTTCGTCCAAGCGATGCTTTCGCTGCGTTACGACCAGTTCCGTACAGATATGGGCGGTTTGTGGATAGAACCCGATCTTAGCATGGAACTTAAAGGGCCTTTGTTTGACATAAGGTGGGATCTGGTCCCAACTCATCCGGAAAATCTCTGGATTAATGACAACAAAATTACGCTGTCAAAGAAATGGACGTTGCCGTAAGCGGGATTTTTACGATTTCCCGCGTCTGCGGGCATTGACAGTTTCCAAGCCCTTGACTCATACGTCTTTTGAGGTTACGTTATTGAAATTGAACGTTAAAAAAAACAGAATGTATTTATTCAGATGGGTCAAAGTTGTCCCTGTATTAGTTATCATTATTTTTTCCCAGCGTTTCTTCATTTTTGCTCAAGATGACGAGTGGTATGTAGGAAAACCGATAGAAAAGATAACATTTAACGGGCTTCGCCATGTTAAACAGAGCGATATTGAGGGTGTAACAGAGCAGTATGTCGCCAAAACATTTACAGACGAGATTTTTTGGGAGTTGACGGGGCAGCTTTACGCGCTGGAATTATTTGAAGAGATAAACCCAACCGCAGTGCCGGCGGACCCGCTTGGCAGCGCAGTCATAATTCATTTTACCGTCACCGAGCGACCCTACATTTCGAGTATTGTGTTTGAAGGCAATAAGGGGCTGCGGCGGAGCGAACTGCTGGATGCCATCTCGTTAAAACCAAATGACGTGATAAATCAGCTCAAACTGCGTGTTGATGAGCAGGCGCTTCTTGATAAATACCTTGAAAAGGGTTTTCCGGACGCGGCTGTCAGCGTGGAAACGGCGACCGACAAGAACGGCAGCATAAAAGTTACATTCATCATCAGCGAAGGCGATAAAATAACAATAGAAGGCATCTTGTTTGAGGGCAACAATGTATTTTCCAGTAACACTTTGCAGAGTCAACTCTCGCTCAAAAAGAAGAACCTGTTGAATGACGGCGCTTTTCAGGAAGCTAAGTTAATAGCCGACCGCGCCGCTATAGACCGTTTTTACCATGACCGCGGCTACATAGACGCGGACGTGACGGATGTAACCCGCGAATTGCGGACGGACGAAAAAGGCAATCGCCTTACGCTTGTTTTCCACGTTTACGAAGGGCCGGTGTACACGTTTGGCGGCGTTAATTTCAGCGGGAATCATATATTTTCAACTGAAGAACTGCAAAAACTCATATATTCAAAGACTGGTGAAATTGTGAACGCGGGCAGGCTGGAACTGGATTTACAGCGTATAGCCGACCTTTATTTTGAAAACGGTTATATTTTCAACACGATAGGCCGCGAAGAACAGCGCAACACGATAGCGAGAACTATTTCTTATAATGTGCCGATAGTGGAACGCGGCAGGGCGCATATCGAGCGCATCATAGTGCGCGGAAATAAAAAAACGAAAGATTATGTAATACTACGCGAAATTCCGCTGGAGCCGGGCGATGTTTTTTCAAAAACAAAAGTTATGAACGGCCTGCGGAATCTGTACAATCTACAGTATTTTTCAAACGTATTTCCCGACACGCCTCAAGGCAGCGCGGACAGTCTGATGGATCTAATAATCAATGTTGATGAACAGCCCACAAAAGACATTCAAGCCGGCCTCTCATTTTCCGGTTCAAGTGATCCGGACGCATTCCCAATTTCGCTGGTATTAAAATTGAACGACAAGAATTTCCGGGGTACTGGAAACATCGTAGGCATAGAGGTGAACGCCGCGCCTGAAGTACAAAGCCTTTCATTGCAATACACGCACCGCTGGCTGTTCGGGCTTCCGCTTTCCGGCGGCTTCGATCTTTCGTTGCAACACGCCCAGCGTTTAGCCGCCATGGACAATCAGCCCCCGTTTTTTAACGGCGATGAAGATAAGGCCTTTCCAGACGGTTTTTCATCGTTTGAGGAGTACGATAACGCGGGAAAACTCCCATCCGATGCATTCTTGATGAAGTACGATCAGTTAAATATTTCGCTGGGTTTTTCGACAGGGTACCGTTGGATTACGCCGCTTGGAATACTAAGTTTAGGCGGCAGTATACGAGTCGGTTTAAGATACAATGACTTTGACAGCGAAATTTACCGTGCCTTTGACCCGTCGATTCGCGAGCGCAACAAGCAATGGACTCCTTCCGACTCGGTTGCATTTAGCATTTCGCTTGATGACCGTGATATTTACTACGATCCTTCGCGTGGATATTATTTAAGCGAGCGTATAGGGTTTTACGGCTTATTACCGAATAAAATCGAATTGGAATACTATGCTCGCAACGATGTAAAGGCGGAATGGTTTCATACCCTGTGGAACTGGCAAGTAAGCGAAAAATGGGCTTTTAAGGGCGTTTTTGGCATACATACGGGGCTTTCGATAATATTCCCTATGTTAGGTTACGAACAGCCCATTATAGAGGATGCCAACAAACTGTCCATCGATGGAATGTTCATAGGCCGCGGATGGACTGGCGAGAGATTGAATCGCGGGTTGGCTCTTTGGGAAAACTGGGCGGAAGTGCGAATACCTGTATTTCCGGGTATACTAGCGCTGGATCTGTTCTTTGACGCGGCTGCTCGCCGTCCGAAACCGGAAGATATATTCAAAACGAAGTCTGACGAAGATCACACGCTTGCCGATGATATGCGCTACAGTTTTGGCGCGGGGCTTCGTTTTGCGCTGCCGCAATTTCCGTTCCGTTTCCTGTTCCTGAAACGTTTCAGTACGCCGGGCAGTAATTTCCAGTGGCAGCGCGGGGCTATAGGCGGAGTTCCGGGCGATGACGGCTCATCCGGCATAGACTTTGTAATTTCGTTTGCCATTTCGACCTACTAGCGGTCATTTTTTTGAACCGGTTCTGTAATTTGTATATAGGACTTGCCCGAAAACATCAGTTTTTGAACAAGTTCTGTAATACTGACGGTGACATACGCTGCCGTACAACCATATTTTAGTGAGGCACTCATGAAGAAGATAATTTTGCTGAAAATTTGTTTGCTTGCTGCGCTTCCTGTTTTTGTTTCGGGTCAACAGCTTACGCGCTTTGCTGTTGTAGATATGTCAAAAGTTTACACGGCTTTTTTTAAGGAGTCCCGTGCCGTCCGCGATTTTGAGGAACGCAGCGCCCGCGTACAGTCGGATGTTGATCGCATGACGCGGGAAATTCAGGATCTAAAGAATTCGCAAAGTAACGCGGAACTACAGGGAGACAGCGAAAAAGCGGTAAAACTTGAAAGCGAAATATACAAGAAAAGCGAATTTCTTAAAGAATACTTCAAATTAAAAACGGCGGAACTTGAGGACCAAAAGAAAAAGCTGTCCCAGTCATCCGCTTTTTTGGAACAAGTGTATAACGAACTCCGTGTTGTCGCGGAAAGTGAAGGTTATAGCATGGTGCTTAATCTAAAAGAGGCAAAAGGAATACTCTGGTACAGCCCTGCCATCGACATAACAGACAAAGTAATTCAAAACCTACAATCAAAAGGCAGCCGCTAAGAAACCCTGTCAATGCACAGGGTTTGCGGTATTTCCGAGTTATGAATACGGACTTTTCACTCTCAAATCTATTTACAATCTGTGTAATCAGCGGATAAAATTTCAGCGAATTGGGGGGTGGCGGAATACCGCATAAAAGCCCGCTTGCGGGCGGCGCGGTATGGAGACAGGGGCGGCGCGACGGTGATGCGGCTATATGCCGTAAATGGTATGGAAATAGCGCCCCCCCTCATGATTTTCGTACCCTGCGGCGAAATTGATGTGCATATAAAATTGCCGCTCAACCTGCTATCGATGGTGAAGCTCATGGTACCGCGCCCCTTTTCGACCGGCAGTTTAATTTATATACTGTAATTATGTTTAGAGGATTGACCTTGCGCGCCCAAAGGATTTTGGCGGTTGACGCGCAAAAAGAAGTACGGCGTTACTATTCAGGTAGGCTTGATCCGGAACACATCTTGCTGGCCATTCTGCGGGATGCGGACAGTACGGCTGTCAAGGTGCTGTTATTCCTTCAAATTGACATAGAGCAATTCAAAAAAGCGCTGGAAAGTGTTATTATGTTCGAGGATAAAACTCCGGTGAAATACGGCGTGTTTCCGGCCAATACCGCGCCGCCTTCAAAGCGTACAAAACTTTTGCTGCAACACGCGACGGATGAAAGCGACTTGTTCAACTGCGGCAGTGTCGGCACAGAACATATATTGCTTGCGGCTTTTCACGACAGTGATTCCTGCATACATTCCTTGTTCACGGCGCAGCGTATCGATGACAACGTGTTGCGGGTCATACTGCAAACAAACTTTAATAAAAATTCCAGCGACAACAATAACAATTCGGGACACGGAATTCCGGGCTGCCTTCCGCCGTTGATTCTGGGCGAAGCGCCCCTATGTTTGGGACGCACCGCAGGTCATTCCGGAAATTCCACGTCCGCCCTCGATCAGTTTACGCGAAACCTGACGGCACTCGCTCTGGACGGGGAGCTTGATCCTGTAATAGGACGCGAGAAGGAAATTTTACGGATGGTAAGAATTCTTTCTCGCCGTACAAAAAACAATCCGGTGCTTGTCGGGGAACCCGGCACCGGAAAGAGCGCGATTGTTGAGGGGCTGGCGCAGTATCTTGTGGGGCAGGACGCGCCCGCCTCGCTTGTAAATAAGCGTCTCATGTCGCTCGATATGGGGGCGGTGGTCGCCGGAACAAAATATCGCGGCGAATTCGAAGAACGCATGAAGCGTATCATCAAAGAGGCGGAACAAAACTCCAATGTAGTGCTGTTCATAGATGAAATTCACACAATTATCGGAGCCGGAAGCGCAACCGGCACGCTTGATGCCGGAAATATGCTTAAACCGGCGCTGTCGCGGGGTAAATTTCATTGTATTGGAGCTACAACTCTGGCCGAATACCGTAAATACATTGAAAAGGACGGCGCGTTAGAACGGCGTTTTCAGATGGTTCTTATCGAAGAACCCGACATTCCCACTACGGAAGCGATTCTGCGGGGACTCGCGAGCCGCTATGAAGACTATCATAACGTTGTATATTCTGACGAGGCGATAAGCGCGGCGGCGCGGCTCTCGGCTCGTTACATAAACGGGCGCGCCATGCCGGATAAAGCTATCGACGCGCTTGACGAGGCGGGTGCAATGAAAAAACTCCGCGTAACGCCTTGTCCTGTCGAAATTTCCAGCATAGAACAGCGTATTTTCGCTCTCGATGCGGAAACAAAGGCTATGTTGAACTCTTCACACTTTGAACAGGCGCAAGAACTGCGTGAACGGGCAAAAGAATTGCGCTCCGCCCTCGATTCTGCCCGCGGCGACTGGGAAAAGTTGGCCGGAAAGGGCTTTAATGAGGTTGGTGAAGCTGAAATCCGCGAAGTAATCTCGGAAATGTGCGGTATACCGGTAATGCGTATAGAGGGCGCTGCCTCGAAACGGCTTCTTGACATTGAAAATGAGTTAAAAAATGGGGTCGTCGGCCAAGATGACGCGGTTTCCCGTATCGCGGCTGCCGTCCGGCGTGGGCAGGCGCGGCTTTCCAGTCCGGCCCGCCCCTTAGGTTCTTTCCTGTTTTTGGGGCCTACCGGAGTGGGAAAAACCTTGCTTGCCCGCCGCCTCGCCGCATATCTATTTGGCATGGATGACGCGCTCTTCCGTATCGATATGTCCGATTTCATGGAGCGGCATAATGCATCCCGTCTTATAGGTTCGCCGCCAGGCTATGTCGGATACGAGGATGGCGGACTTCTTACCGAAAAAATCCGGCGCAATCCGTACAGTGTCGTGCTGTTCGATGAGATTGAAAAGGCGCACCGCGATGTGTTCAATCTGTTGCTTCCTATCCTTGAGGAAGGGGAACTGAAAGACAATCTTGGACATACCGTAAGTTTCCGCAACACTGTTATCATCATAACGAGCAATGCCGGCGCCGCCGAAATTTCGCGGGGGGCGCTTGGTTTTACGGCGGACAACGATAAAACTGACTTCAAAGACATAGACGAGGCTGCACGGCGTGAGGCACGGCGTATATTCAACCCGGAGTTCTTGAACCGGCTTGATGATATTGTAGTTTTCAATCCGCTGGACGAAATTCAACTCGGCAGGATACTGGATATTCAACTTACGGAACTCGCGGATAGGCTGTCTTCGGAACACGGTTTGTCGCTGCAAATAACGATAGAGGCGCGAAAAATACTGCTTGACGCAAACCGGGATTCAAAATACGGTGCCCGTCCACTGCGGCGCAGCATACAGAATAATATTGAAGACCCGCTTTCGCTGATGCTGCTTTCAAATAATTTTCCGGCGGGAACAGTAATCCTCGCACGTGCGGAAAACGGAAAAATTGAATTTGAAGCCGCCTGCTGTGAACTAGCTCAAATAGAAGAATGTGGCATGGCTTGACGGACGCACTGTAAAAAACGTAGACTCAGGCGTAGACTGGTACGGAGGTTTAACGCGAAAATTTAAGGTGATTTATGAATAAAATTATTTTGAAGGCAGAGGATCTTGACGGATTTTTAACCGTCAGCGATAGATCCGCTATTGCCAGTATGGACGGTATTTACCGTGAGGTTCTTGCAAGTTTTGGCCTGTATTCCGCCGCTAGTCTTGACAGTGAACGTGGACGGGAAAAAGAAAATCTTATCAGGTTATACAATGAAATGGGTAAGATGATGCAGACTATTTGCAATGAAGAACCCGGAATACAGGTATACAGTTTCCGTACGCCGCATGAAACGCACGCGGAAATATCGCGCATCATCGCAAAACTGCGCGATGTGCATACGGATAACGCGGAATTCATTTACTATATTCAGAGGGCATACGAAAAACTTTTTTATTTTGCGTGGGGCGGCATGAACAGCGCCGAAAAAAATTATCTTGTGATAAAAACGCCCGTAACTATCCCCATACAGAATTACGCGGTTCATAAAATTACGGCCATCGATAGTAAAATTGAAAACGCCGTTATGTGCGTGCTGCTCCGCGGCGCATTGCTTCCCGCCATGATAATGTCAAAAGAAATCGAGGAGTATTCGTCAAACGCCTATGTTACGCCGTTTGCTCTTTTTAGAATCAAACGGGACGAAACAAAGCATGAAAACGATATGGAATACATACTCGATCTTGACCGTTCTTATTTTGATCCCGCCGTTCTTGACGGCAAGGATTTAATTTTTGCGGATCCCATGAACGCGACCGGCGGCAGTCTTGTTACCGTTGTAAAATATTTGTTGAGCCAAGGTGTAAAGCCGCGTTCTGTGCATTTTTTCAACGTGATTTCCGCGTTGAAGGGGGCTTTGCGTGTGGTACGGGCTCTCGATAACTGTGTGGTTTGGACCTGCTGGATGGATCCTGTTTTGAACGATGCTGCCTATATACTTCCCGGATTGGGCGATGCCGGCGACAGGATAAACGGCAGAGATGTGGATGACAGGGGACGGAACATCATGCAGTTAATCGCCGATTACGGCAGCAATATTGCGGGCCTCTACCGCTCGCAGCTCAGGGAAATCGAAGATACCGTATTGGGAAGAGTATAATTTTGAATGAAACCTTACCTGTGTGAAGCCGATCCAAGCCGCCGCAGTCCGCCCGCCGGATATATTCTGATTTTAGCGGTTTTGCTGTCTTTCGCATCGTGCGCGGGAGTCGCGACATCGGCGGAAGAATACTACTCAATCGGAATGGCTTATTTTGAAATGGGCAAGTACGATGAGGCCGAACGCTGGCTTAACCGCGCTTTGAGCCAAAAGCGCACGATGAGCGCCTCGGAATACAACCTTGGCCGGATAGCGTTTGGCACAGGGCGTTACACGGAGGCTCTGAAAAAATTTAACGCCATTCTGAAAAAAGACCCCGGCAATGTTATGGCGATGAAAGCCGCCGCCTTCACGCAGGTAAAACTTGGAAATGTTGAGGAAGCGCGGAAGTTGTATGACAAAGTTTTGGAATTAGAGCCGGAAGTGGCGGATAACGGGCTTAATTACGCCACAATTCTGTTCGCGATGGAAAAGCCAAAAGAAGCTGAAGAAGTTTTAGATAAGTATAATTACGCTATTCTGGATGACAAGGACGCGCTGTTGCTGCTGGCGCGTCTACAGAAAGCGCAAAAAAAACCGGAGGCCATTGACAATTACGATTTATGGCTCTCCAAAAACAGTGACCCGCAGGTACGGTACGAATTCACAACGGCGCTGGAAGACGGCGGTTTTTACGCACGCGCGTTGGATGCCGCTAGAAAAACTTTAGACGAGCTGACAGCCGACACTGAAGTTCTAAAACGCTCTACGGTGCGTTTTGTGACAGCGCGTTTAATTCTTGTAAGCGATCCGGAAAACAGCGAAGGCATAACCGAGTTGGCGGCTGCAATCCGCGGGGGGTTTAACAATCAAAAGGTTATAGACGCGCTTATAAGCGACGAGCGTCTTACAAAAGCGCAGCAGGACGAGGTCAGGCGCACGATAGACGATGAAAAAGCCGGTAAGACAACTGAAAGTACAGAGTCTAAATCTGAAAATGAACCGGAAACAGGCTCATCACCGGAATCTGGTGAAAACCCCAGCGGAAGTTGACCATTGGAGGAATAATTGATAAGGGCAGCTTTTCCAGGGTCTTTTGACCCGCCGACATTCGGACATATCGATATAATTGAACGGAGCCGCGCTATTTTTGACGAACTCCTAGTTGTAATCGCGGAAAATAAGCAGAAGCGTTATTTATTTTCCGCCGAGGAACGCCGCGCCATGATGATGGAAATGGTAAAAAAATGGGAAAATGTTAAGGTTATGTTATGCGGTACGCTGATTGTCGATTTATTGAAACAACAAAATATAAAAATTATGGTGCGCGGCGTGCGAAATGTTCCAGATTTTTCTTACGAATCTGAACTTTCCATGATGAATAAGGCGTTGTCTCCAGAAATAGAAACTATTTTTATGATGACACGCCCGGAATATCTTGTATTGCGTTCCTCGTCAGTGCGTGAACTGGCTGCGTTTAACGGCGATCTTTCCGCCCTTGTGCCGCCTATTGTAGCGGACGCGCTTTATAAAAAATATAGGAAAAAATAACCGTTTTCTGTAAAATATTTGTTCAAAAACTGAAGTTTTTGAACAACTTTCGCTTAAAACAGCAAAATGCCGTGCATATTGTACAGTATTTGCTGCGGCTTGCGCGAGAATCCATAAGATTCTTGAACAAGTCCAATATAAATTTGGGATGGAAATATGTTTCGTATACAAACTATGAATAGTATCGCACCGGAGGGTTTAAAACTTTTTCCCGCCGGAAAATACGAAGTCGGTGATAATATAAAGAATCCGGATGCCATTCTTGTACGCAGTGCGGATATTCATAATGCCGAAATACCAGCAAGCGTTCTGGCCGTAGCGCGCGCCGGAGCGGGCTTCAATAATATTCCTGTTGAAACTTGCAGCGGGCGCGGCATTGTGGTATTTAATACGCCGGGCGCAAACGCAAACGCTGTAAAAGAACTTACTATTGCGGCACTGTTTTTATCATCACGCAAAATTACAGATTCTATACACTGGCTCTCTTTATTGAAAGATAAAGAAATTGATATTCCCGCTCTTGTTGAAAAAGAAAAAAAACATTTTGGAGGGCCTGAAATATCAGGGAAAACATTGGGCGTGATAGGTCTCGGAGCGATAGGCGTTATGGTTGCGAATGATGCCGCCTCGCTGGGCATGGAAGTAATTGGTTACGATCCGTATATTTCCGTGAACGCGGCGTGGAATCTTTCACGCGCCGTCCGCCATGCCGAAACTATCGAAGAAGTTTTGCGAAACTCTGATTATATAAGTATTCATGTTCCTTACAGTGACGAAACAAAAAATATGTTCAGCGCCGAAAGGATAAAAATGATGAGAAAAGGAGCGCGGCTGCTCAATTTTGCGCGCGGCGGTCTAGCAAAAGAAACAGATATAATTTCAGCCTTGGAACAGGATCATCTTTCAGTATACATAACAGATTTTCCAACGGTGGAACTTTTAAAAAATGATAAAGTTATATGTATTCCACATCTTGGGGCTTCAACGCCTGAAGCTGAAATAAACTGCGCCATAACCGCCGTGGGACAGCTAATAAATTTTCTTGAAACCGGCATCATAGATAATTCCGTGAATTTTCCACGTTGTCATGCGGCGCGTCATTCGCCGTGCCGTCTGCTTGTATCAAACCGAAATATACCTAACATGGTTGGCCAGATCACGACATTGCTGGCGAGCGGATCAATCAACATAACCGATCTTGTCAACCACCACAAGGACTCGTATGCCTACAACATTATCGACACAGAACAAAAAATACCGGACGTTATGCTGGATGCTATAGAAAAAATACCGGGCGTTATCCGCGTACGTGCAATAGAGTAAGCGTGCAATTATTATTACGTGATAAAAAACACTTGCTGTAATTTTAGTACGATTAGTGGTTTACATTATTCCTGCATAACATGAGTTAATGGGCGCGGCGCTTAAGCTGTTTCAGAAAAAACTTCGGCGGTAAAAGTGTATAAACGGGCGCTGGTATCATTGTAAGATTCAGGCGGCAGGCCGGCCTTTTCGCAGATATAGTCAAGGTACTGTTCCAAATTCCAGCCCTGTTCGACAGGCACTTGCGGAAGAAGCACACCCGACCTGCCATGATTGACAAGATATAGCCCGTGAACGCCGACTTGTATGGAATGGGGATCGTCGCATAACTCCATCGGGGAAAGCGCCGATATTTCTATAACACAAAATGGCCATTCTTTTTTTGTTAGCGGCGGAAAGCGGGGATCGCCAAACGCCGCCGCCAGCGCCATGTTTCGCGTTGTTTCTTCGAGCGGGTCATCGGAAGCCATTCTGCCAATACATCCGCGCAATTTTTGCCCGGAGTCGCTTTTTTCATGCAAGGTAACAAACGCGCCACATTTTTGCGAAAGAGCGGAACCCGCCGCCCTCTGTTCGTAACACGGAGAACGTTTTTCAAGTTTTGCTAAAATTATTTCCCGTGCATCGGAGAGCAATATTTTTTTTTCTTTATCCGTAATTATAAATTTCATTTAATAGATACGAACATCAAAAAACCCGCCTGTTTACACGGGCGGGTTTTTTGATGAGGTTAAAATTCGGAATCGGTTTCCGTAGAATATATTGAGGTGGATGCCTGCGCTGCCGGTTTTCTGCCGGGCTTACGTCCGGGCTTTTTTGCGGTTGCAGCCGCCTGCGCTGCCGGTTTTCTGCCGGGTTTACGTCCGGGCTTTTTTGCGGTTGCAGTCGGACTTTTCGCACTTTTTGCCGCTTTCGGCTCTTTTACAGCCTTTTTAATCTCTTTAATAAGTTTTTGATGTTTTTGATTAGCTTTCGCCTCCGCGAGCGCCGCTTTTTTTTGTAAATCTATCCAAAAATCTGCGGTGGTGCTGAATTTCTTCGCAAGAAGCTGCGCGATTTCAACATCAATTCTTTTTTCATCCTGAAGCATCTTTTTGAATGTAGCGACATTCTGCCCCAGCTCAACAGCCAGTCCGCTTACAGACAAGTTGAAGTCCTTAATATACTTTTCCAAAACCGCGCCGGGCGTCTTGCCGGTTACTTTTCCTGCTGATGTCTTTGCCATAAAGTTACATCTCCTTATAAAATTATATTAGATTTCAAAATCAAAAGATTCTGCATATCTTTTATATACATAATATCATTAGATAAAAAATAATTTCAAGTATTTATAATTATTTATTAAACAATATTTTACAAATAATAAAGAAACTATACACATTTGTTTACAATTTTTAGCAGGTGTATTTCATTGAAAATCAGGCTTCATCATTTTCTAAGGCGTATATATATCTGTTTGCTTCCGTTGTTTTGCGCCAATTCCTCTATTTCAAAATCAGGAATAGAGCGAAACATATCTCCAAGTTTTTTGAAGCCATAGTTGCGCGGATCGAATTCACTCGACCGGTTTGCTATTTTTTGTCCGACGCTTCCTAGATAAGCGCGTCCGGCCTCATCCGCGAGATCTTCCACGGCATCCCGCAGTATTTTTAATAAACGTTTGTCTATTTTAAAATCCTTGCGGGCTGTGGCGGCGGGGCTTTCTTCGTCATCGTCAGACTGGGCATCCCGCAGTATTTCAGTATATATAAATTTATCACACACGGCGACAAACGCGCGCGGCGTTTTTTTTTCGCCAAAGCCGTACACTTTAAGCCCACTTTCGCGCAGTCTCGCGGCCAGCCGCGTAAAATCCGAATCACTCGATACTATGCAAAAACCGTCCAGTTTGCCGCTGTAAAGCAGATCCATAGCATCTATAATCATCGCACTGTCTGTCGCGTTTTTACCGCTGGTATATGAAAACTGTTGTATTGGCTGTATCGCGTGATCCAACAGTTTTTCTTTCCATGAACGCAGATGCGTGTTTGTCCAATCGCCGTATATTCGCTTAATGCTCGCAGTGCCATACTTCGCAACTTCGTCAAGAAGCCCTTCGATATTAACTGACTGCGCGTTATCCGCATCGATAAGAACGGCAAGTTTTGCCTGATTAAGTGTACTTTCAATAGTTGAAAATGGTAATAATGGCATTATCTCTCCTGTTTTGGCGGCAAAACTGCCGCAGTGTTTATCTGATCAACACAAAGTGCTGCCTTAGGGCAACTCTGATTAACTTGAAAAAATAGATTGTTTTATCCGGCGTATTATACGGATTTTACCCATATAAATTTTTATACAGCCGGACTCGTTTATATTATCGCCGCCTTCGCCGTCCTCGCGCCGCGGCATCAATTTAACCGATAAAACTGTTTCATCCCGCGATTTTTCCAGTGCGAGCGGAACGCCCGTTATATATTTTTCGCCTCCTGGCGAATCTTGAACTACGATTTCGAGCGCTTCGTTAAAAAGCATGGCCTGTTTTACAAGCGCGAGTTTACCGGCATAATCAAGGCCACGCGCCTCACGTTTTTCATAGCGTATAAACGCGCCGCTGAGCTGCCGTTCCGATATTACAAGTTTTCTCTCGATACGCGACGACAGTTCCTCGCGCTCCATCTGCGCCGGTTTTAATTCGTCAAGTGCCGCACGGAAATGCTCCTTGCTCTCATCAACAGATCCATAATCCCTCATAGATTCTGAAGAACGCGGCGGACATAGCGCCGCGGAATTCGGCGTAACCGGAATAAAAAACGGGGATGCCTTTCTTTTAGCAGCGGCGCACGGAATTTTCATCGACGGCTCGGACAGTATATCGGCACCGGCCTTTTTCAATACTGCCGCCGCCTCTTCTTTTTCGGTGAAATCAAGCAGATAAACGCCGGGAGACGGGTTTAGAACGATATGAGACGCGAGCGGTTCTGTCCGCGCCATGTAACGCCTACCCTCAGATAATACGATACTTATACCATCTATAATAACAATTTCAGAATGTCTTTTTTCCCAATCATTAAGGGTCGACTCCAATCCGGCATCTATGCGCGCTGCGGAAAATTTTTTTAAAAGCTTAAACATTGTTCCACTGTTTATTCCACAGTTAAAACCGCGTACAGCGGATTCAGGCGTAAGCTCAAACTGCGTGGAAGTTTTTGCATCCGTAACCTCGCAAAAAGTGATAAGCTCCACTGCGTCAATGAATGTTATCTCCGGCAAAAGAATAAATGAAAAAACAGAATTGAATGCTATTACCGGAATGTTTTCCGCGTCGTCGCTGGCGCGGGATTTGATGGCGCGTTTACAGTACCCGTCTTTTGTTTTTAACAGCAGGCCTGTCTTTTCCATAATTTCAATCAAACTGGCGGCTCCAAACGGCTCTTTTTCAGGTGGAACAGCGTCAAAATCACCGGCACGGTACGAGCCACCCCCCAGAATCATTCTATTTATTTCTATAAACCGCTTTAATGTTGAAACTGGATAACATTTATCCTCATCAAGAGAGTGAAACACTGAAACCGCAATGGCCGCTATATGCTGAATAAATTTTCTGTGTGTCAGAATCGCGTGGGGGACGGCGTACGAATTCATGTAAAGTCCGGCGGCACAGTAAGCAAACCGCTCAACTTCCGTTAATTTGGCGAAATTGCGCAGTTTTTGCATATCGTATCCAGACGAACCTTCGAACAGCAAGCCTATATTACGCAGCGCCGCGGCAAAAACGCCGCTATCCTCAGGAAAAATCTTATTTATCTTTTGTAGAAGATTCTTACGCAGGCTGCCGTCTGTTTTTAATATGTGTTTTTCAGGCAGCATGAATGTTAAAAAAGCCGCCAAAAACGTATCATCAAAAAAGAAATTCGCCTGTTGATTCAAATGGGCGCTTTTTGGGGCACATGGGAACAAAACACTGTTGTTCGAAGCAGCCGGCGACAGAATCTTTTTCAACAGTGGATTGAGCGATAAATGGTTTTTGCCGTCTTCTTTTACGGTATAAACTATTAGCCGTTCCTCAAGATTAAGAACAAGCGTGTCCAGTTCCGCGTAAGAATAGTCCCCATTAAAAAAAACGCCTAAATCCCAGCGGCATGGCTCGTTCAGCGCGGCAATGGCCGCTATTATTTTATGATCGTCTTGGTCTATGTATGAGGCGATTGTTTTTTGTATGTCGTTATTCGAAAGAAAAGACACAAGCTCATTCAACAGTCGCTGTTTGTTAAACGGCGATTGAATATTCCCTAGAATACTGCGCATAAGGTTAAAAAAATGCGTATCAGGCAACGTTATTAAAGCCGCTTTCCATTGTTCAACTGAACGAAACGCGGTGTTTGAATGATTCATTTAACATTATGTATACCATAAAATGAAAATTTATTAAAGAGGGCGGCATTTTGCCGGATTGTTGACAGTATTTTGAATAATGTTATAATAGAAGCGTCTGTTACAGACAACAACTGCTTAAATATCGTGATATGACCCGCATTTTACGGGACATATCAGCCGGCGGTCTGCCGAATATGTAATTTGTATTGGACTTGTTCAAGAACCTTATTGGTTCTCCCACAAGCCGCAGCAATTGCTGTGCAAAATGTGCGGGATTCTACCGTTTTAAGCGATAGTTGTTCAAAAACTGAAGTTTTTAAACAACTATATTATACAAAAATTGGAAAATATGGAGTTGCCTGGTGCCGCCCGTAAAAACATATCAACGATCAGGATTCATCAGCGTCAAAGTATTGCTGCTCGTTTACATATTGCTCTGCGGTTTGACGATGTTTTTTTCACGAAAACTGTTCTATGAACTATTGATAGGGGGAAAAGCCCCGCATCCGCTGGAATTAGCAGTTTATTTTACCATACCCGCAGTGCTTTTTGTACTGCTGGGTATTTCCGTAGTAAATGTGGTACGCGATCTTATAGCAAAGAAGCCGGGAGGTAAATTTCAATTAAGGCTTATCACTAATTTTGTCATTATAGTGGTACTTACCGCAACGCCGGTTATTCTGATTACTATAGAATCGTTTTACGAAATCGTGCACTACTGGCCAAACATTAAAGTTCAGGAAGCTCTCGCCGAAGTGAATGAATTTGCCGTTGATATATATTCGCTGAGAACGGCCAAGTATGAGGCGCTTGTTGACAGCATTGGTTTTGACGAGCTGCCGGTACTTTATCAGAGTAATGATGCCGGCAATTCTAAATTTGATAAGGCTGATATTGCCGCGATTCAGGATTTTACGCTTGGCAGGAATGACGCATGGCGCAGCGTTTTTTTTGCCGGACGCAGGGAGCTTACGCTGGATGCGCCGCCGGCGATGTTGCAAGGTTTTGTTACGCAGAGAATTACGCCGCGGGATACGGATGTGGCGCGTTACGTTGATTTACGGAAAAAAAATACGGTGCGTGTCATCAGTTTCAGTCTGGGGGAAGGTTTTGACGCAGGAAGCGAGCTTATCCGCACGGAAGCGCTCCGTTTTGAGGAGCTTAATAAAATATTTTTTCACAATGTGGGACCGCTCATATTCTTTTATTACGGAATATTCTTTCTGCCTATTTTACTGATGATTTTAATTATTGCTTTCAGTTTTACTCAAATTGTAACTCAGCCTATATCCGACCTTGGCGAAGCGACTATGCAGGTGGCCAAAGGCGATTTCAAAATACAAATACTTACTCACCCTAAAGATGAATTAGGACTTCTTATTAACAATTTTAACGTGATGGTTCAAAATCTTGAAAAAACACGGAATGAACTTGTGCGTTCAGAAAAACAGTCGATATGGCAAAGTATGGCGCAGCAGCTCGCGCATGAAATAAAAAATCCGCTTACCCCGATAAAACTTACGGCGGAACGTCTGCTCCGGCGTTATCGCGGCAATCCAGAAAAAATAAATGAAATTCTGGAAGACTCAATGATGGCGATAATTCAGGAAGTTGAAAGCCTTACTACTCTGCTTGACGAGTTTAAAACACTTGCCCGCCCTATTGAGCCTTCCCTGTCAATAACAAACATCCGCGATGCGACAGAAGAGATTATCATGCCTTATAAAACATCATGGAACAATGTTAAGTTTAATACCAGCGGTATGTATTCAGGCGTTGAAGTAAAGATGGACAGAAAACGTCTTTCACAGGTCATAGGCAATCTTGTGATAAACGCTATTGACGCGATGAATGGCGAGGGGGTTGTAGAAATTCGCACTGATATTGTCAACAAACGAAATTGTAAGTATTGTAGATTATCAATTCAGGATACGGGCAAAGGAATAGATGAAGATGCGGTGGAAAAAGTTTTTACCCCATATTTTACAACAAAGGAGTCCGGCACTGGACTCGGGCTGCCGATAGTTGAACGTATTGTAAACGATCATGGCGGAGGCATTTGGTTTAATTCCGCCGTTGGAGCGGGAACAACATTTTTTGTTGATATTCCGGTTAAGGATTAGCGTGCATAATATTTTAATTGTAGATGATGAACGGACAATCCGGACAACCGTAGCGGAAATTATGGAAGATGAAGGCTATATGGCGTTTACGGCGGAAGATGCGATTTCAGGCATAGAATTGTTATCACAAAAAGAAGTGTCCATAGTTATTCTCGATGTACTGCTGCCGAATATGGGCGGCATAGAGGCGCTTGAAAAAATACGATCCCTTTGGCCTGAAATCGAAGTAATCGTGATTTCAGGCCACGCTAACATTGATACGGCGGTCAAAGCTGTAAAACTCGGCGCTTTCGATTATCTCGAAAAACCACTTTCAATCGATAAATTATTGACGGTATGCAGAAACGCGGTGTCGCTTATCACTCTGCGCGAAGAAAATTTGGAGCTCAAAAGGAAATCAAACACAGGCGATGAATTGATAGGCGGCAGCCCGCAGATCGAGCGTGTCCGGAACATGATTAAACAGGCGGCAGGTAGCGATGCGCGCATACTTATAACGGGGGAAAACGGCAGCGGGAAAGAACTGGTGGCACGCGCCGTACACCGGCTTTCTTCGCGCTCAAACGCCGCTTTTGTCGAAGTAAACTGCGCTGCCATACCTGATAATCTGATTGAAAGCGAGCTGTTTGGACACGAAAAAGGCGCGTTTACGGACGCATTTTCACGGCGGCGCGGACGCTTTGAATTGGCATCAGGCGGTACGCTTTTCCTCGATGAAATCGGAGATATGTCGCTTAACGCGCAGGCAAAAGTATTGCGCGCCATTCAGGAACAAAAAATAGAACGTGTCGGCAGCGAAAAAAGCATAAATGTCGATGTCCGAATAGTTGCCGCCACCAATAAAAATCTGGAAGAAGCTTGCAGCAAAGGCGTTTTTCGTCAGGACTTGTTTTTTAGACTGAATGTAATTCCCATACACATGAGTTCGCTGCGTGAAAGAACAAGTGATATTGAGCCGTTGCTTTATCATTTTTTGCGCGAAGCTGGCGCCCGCCCCTTTACGTTTGACGATAACGCACGAGAGTATTTAAAAAAATATCCATGGCCCGGAAATGTCCGTGAATTAAAAAATTTGGCGGAGCGTCTTGCCGTACTTTGCGATGATGACCATATTGAACTGGACTCACTCGAAAAATTATTTCTTCCGCATAATAACGGAAAGACGCGAGATAATTACAGTGCAGCCTGTTGCCAAAATAATCTAGATAGTGATATACTGGAAGCATCGTATAGCCAGGCAAAAGAATTGTTTGAAAAATGCTATCTTGAATATCAGTTGAAAAAAAATGATTATGTTATGTCGCGTACCGCAGAGGCTATCGGTATATATCCGGGTAATCTTCACACAAAACTGCGGAGATTCGGCATCGAAAAGAAAGTATAAGGGACGTTATAATGAAAGAATTGACAAAACGGCAGCAGCTTGTATTGAATTTCATAGCGCGTTTTATTGGTGAAAACAACTATCCTCCAACAATTAGACAAATTGCCGAGTATTTCGATGTTACAGTAAAAGCCGCCTATGACCATGTAACGGCGCTGAAGAAAAAGCAGAAACTCAGAATGCGTGATAAGAGCTCACGTACAATGGAAATTATCAACACTGAATTTGACGATTATGGCAATAACGGATTTCAAGATATATCTATATTGGGCGAAGTTGCCGCCGGCCCGCGTATTCTTTCCGAAGGAAACTATTTGGGCCGCATACGGGTTCATTATTCCTTGTTGAAAAAACAAAAAAATTACTTTGCGCTGATTGTACGCGGCGATTCAATGAAGGGGGCGGGAGTAATGGATGGAGATACCGTGATAATTGAAAAAATAGAAACGGCGGATAACGGCGATATTGTTGTTGCGGTAATTGATGAAGGATACACGCTGAAAAGATTTTTCAAACGTAATAAAAATATCAAGCTGCAATCTGAAAATCCGGCATACTATCCGATATACTGTAACGATGTCCACATAGTTGGACGTCTTGCCTGCGTAATACGCTCATACTAAAACACTATGGCTAAGGGTGAATGTTTTTTGTTTTTAGGCCCGGAACTGGGGGAAAAACAGGATGTGATCGAAACAATACGCGGCAATTTAACAAAGAAATACGGCGCTCCGCCTGAGGAAACATCTTTTTACGCCAGCGATACCCCCTCCGCCAGCATTACTGCGTTTCTGCTGAACGGTGCGTTATTTTCTGAGTCGCGTTTGATATTCATTAAAAATGCCGATGCGTTAAAAAAGAAAGATGATGTATCAGCGCTCGTTGATTACATTAAAACGCCGGCCAGCGATACGACATTGATTCTAATTTCAGACTCGATTTCTATTGACCACTCGATTAGCCGTGCTGTAGAGGATGGCTCCACGAAAAACGCGAAGCGTATCTTTTGGGAATTGTTTGATAATAAAAAACCTGATTGGGTGCGTTCCTATTTTCGCCGCGGAGGTTTCTCGATTGACGAAGACGCGATAGATGCTATTCTTGAATTGGTCGAAAATAACACGGACGCTCTGCGGCGCGAATGTTCACGCCTGATGTTGTTCGCGGGCGGGGAAAATGTCGCAAAGCCGGCAATAAAAGTGGCTGATGTTGAAAAATGGCTCTCGCATACGCGCAGTGAATCCGCATTTACGCTCTTTTCAGCGCTCGCTTCCGGCAATCTTTCAAAAAGCCTAGAAATAATGAATACGCTGCTCGCGGCGCAAGAAATGCCTGTCTCCATACTGTCGGGGCTTACATGGTGTTTCAAGCAGTTTCGCGATTACTGCGAGATTGCGGCGCTAGGACCTGTTTCTGATGTTGAGCTAAAAAAAATTAATATTAAAACCCCAAAGGGCAGACGCGACTACGCCAACGCGAAACATACATTCGGTTTAAATGCCGCCGATAGCTTCATCGCTCTTTCCGCCGAATACGACATCAAAGTACGCACGAGCGGCGCGGGCATGGAAAACATCCTTCTAAATTTGTATCTGTACAAATTATGGAGTTTAAGGATCTCCCGCTGACAGGCGATTGGGAGCAGATTACAGGCTGCCCAAAAGGAATGTATGTAGGCATGACCCGTAAGGCTGAAGTACGAGGCAACCGGACAGCCTGCCGGATAAGTTCATTTTTATTTGATTTGGCGGCAATTTGACCGCCGCACAGGGGATATAGTGAAAAATTTTGAAGCAAGACTGGAACATCTTGAAAAACTTGGCGAACAGGTTCGCAAGAGCGACATCCCGCTAAACGAAGCTCTCGCCGCGTTTGAGGAAGGCATAAAACTCGCCCGCTCTCTGGAAAAAGAACTGGAAAAAATCGAAGGCCGAATCGAAATTCTTGTGAACAGCGACTCGGAGGACGATGGCGGCAAACCTGAGCTTGAGCTGTTCAACGGTATGTAACATTCGCCGATACCTTGCCGGACGGCATTTAACGTTGGCGCAGCGCGTTTAGGTAAGATCTCTTATCGGGAGAACGCATTAACGCTTCGCCTATTAACACTGCGTCAACCCCGCCGTCCTCAAGCGTCCTAACATTTTCCGCGCTTTTAATGCCGCTTTCCGCGATAAAAATCACGTTATCCGGCACAAGTGACCGCAGTTTAAGGCTTAAACCTATGTCAACATCAAATGTTTTAAGATCGCGGTTGTTCACGCCCACGATACGTGCGCCCGAATCAAGAGCCATACCTATTTCACTCTCATCATGCGCCTCTACAATGGCCGCCATGCTCAAAGAATATGTCGTCCGTATAAAGTTATACAGTGTTTTTCCATCCAAAAGCCCGCAAATAAGGAGTACGGCTGAGGCTCCAAGCAATTTTGCCTCGTATATTTGGTATATATCGAGAATAAAATCTTTGCGAAGAACCGGCACTGTTACGGTACAGGCGATTTCACGCAAATACTCATCGTTGCCTTTGAAAAAATCCGGCTCCGTTAGCACGGAAATAGCCGCCGCGCCCGCCTTCTCATACTCTTTCGCGATTTGCAGGTACGGAAAATCAGGCGCAATCAAGCCTTTTGACGGAGAAGCCCGTTTTACCTCACAGATAAACGATAGACCGGGAACAGAAAGCGCCAGTTCAAACGGATTACCGCCGGTACGCATATCTTGCGATATGGTGTCCGGCAACAGTGGCAAACATGGCAATGTGGATGCGATGGTACATAGAGATTGCACCGCCGCTTTTTCTACCTGAGCGGCGGAACGTAGGCGTTTTTTTGCCTCGATTCTTTTTTTTGTCGCGGCGGCAATATCATCTAGTATCATTTAGCCCCCCCCCCCCCATTCTTTGGAAAGACGGACGAACTTTTCAAGCTGTTCCCGCGCTTTGCCGCTGTCTATCGTTTCTTCCGCGATTTTTACCGCCGCGTCTATGCTCAAATCCGGTTTTGCAATGTAAATAGCGGCGGCGGCGTTAAACACTACAGCATCCCGCTTTGGTCCGCGCTCGCCGTTCAAAATACTCCGTGTAATAATGGCGTTTTCCTCAGGCGTGCCTCCGGTAAGGTCTTCTTTTTTGCAGCGCACAAAACCGAACTGCTCAGGCGTAATAACGTATGGTTTGAATTTGCCGTCTCGCACCTCGCAGACGCTCGTAGGCGCGCTCATTGATATTTCATCGAGGCAGTCCTGCCCATACACGACCAGCGCGTCTTTAACGCCGAGTTTTGCCAAAACTTGCGCCATTGGCTCTATCAATGCCTCTTCGTAAACGCCTAAAAGCTGCATACTCGCGCCCGCTGGATTTGCAAGCGGTCCTAAAATATTAAATATTGTTCGTATAGCCAGCTCTTTTCGTACAGGTGCGACATATTTCATTGATAAATGGTAGTTTTGAGCAAACAGAAAGCATAATCCTATCGTTTTCAACAGATTTACGCTGGCTTCTGGCGGTATCGTTATATTCACGCCGAGCGCTTCGAACACATCCGCCGCTCCTGACTTGCTGGACGCGGCGCGGTTGCCGTGCTTGGCCACGGGCACTCCCGCGGCGGAAATGACTATGGCTGCCGTTGAGGATATGTTGAACGTGTTGGAACGGTCGCCCCCAGTGCCAACTATCTCCAGCACATCAAAAGGCAGTTTTTCCGCCGCGTCATGCAGTATGCGAACACAATGTTTACGCATCCCCGCCGCCGCCGCAGTAATTTCATCGATAGTTTCGCCTTTCATCGCCATTGCCGTCAGAAAAGCGGACATCTGTATACCGGACACCTGCCCCCCCATAATCTCATCCATAACGGCGTAACACATCTCATAAGTCAGATTCTCACGCTTTACAGCCTTCATTATGGCCTCACGAATCATCGCAATCCTCCTGCAAATACAATCAACAGAATGAGCCTGTATATGTATCTTTACATAGAAACACCCCTCCGTCAAGCATCCGGAGGCCGCCCGATAGGTGCGCCGGTTTTCACGTAAAAAGCCTCCGATACCCTTTGCGGCTTGCCCGTTTTCAGCTATAGTTATGCTTGAAGTAAAATTGTGTCGCATCTGTCTTGGAAAAAACGCGACGGAACGCCGTGAACACATTGGACTTGTTCAAGAACTTTCACTGAAGTTTTTGAATAACGCTATTATGGCAACGCTGATTGCGTCAACTATGTTGACGCAATCAGTGCTTCCTTATGAAAAATCTTGTCATCACGGATTGAAAAATACTGGAGGACGTTATGGAAAATATTTCGGCTCTCTTTACGGATTTTTATGAATTAACAATGGCGCAGGGTTATTGGAAAAAGAAAAAAAACAGGCGGGCTGTTTTTGAAATGTTCTTCCGCAGGCATCCCTTCAAGGGCGGCTATTCGATATTCGCCGGACTCGAAACTTTGCTTTCAAAGCTAAAAACATTTACATTTTCCGCTGACGATATTGCTTACTTGCGGAGTCTGAATTTTTTTGACGATGATTTTCTTGAATACCTTAAAACATTTCGCTTTTCGGGCGATTTGTACGCAATGGATGAAGGTTCCGTTGTTTTCCCGCAGGAGCCGCTGATAAGGATTGACGGCAGTTTTATTGAATGTCAAATAATCGAAGGGCTTGTGTTGAACATTATCAACTTTCAAAGCCTGATTGCGACAAAAACGGCGCGGGTATACCTCGCGTCCGGTAAAGGCGGCATCATGGAATTCGGACTCAGGCGGGCGCAGGGGCCGGACGGCGCTATGTCCGCTTCGCGGGCCGCGATTATAGGCGGCGCGGCAGGTACGTCCAACACGCTTGCCGCCAAAGAGTTCGGCATCAAGGCGATGGGTACGATGGCGCACTCGTGGGTGATGAGTTTTCCAAGCGAGGAGGAAGCGTTTCGCGCCTACGCAGAGCTGTACCCCGTTCATCCAATTTTTTTGATTGACACTTACGATACGCTGAAGAGCGGAGTTGGAAACGCAATAAGAGTCGGAAAGGCTATAATTGACAGGGGCGGCAGTTTTGGCGTGCGCCTCGATTCCGGCGATATGCACTTTCTTTCTCAAGCGGTGCGGCGCGCCCTCGACGAGGCAGGCTGCCAAAAAGCCACTATCGCGGTTTCAAACGATTTGGATGAATCGATAATTTCAACGCTTGTGAATCAGGGCGCTCCGATAAACAGTTGGGGAGTGGGAACGCGCATGGTAACAGGCGGCGATGACGCTTCGTTTACCGGCGTGTACAAACTTGCCGCGCACGAAAATGAAAACGGCGTTCTTGTTCCAGCGATAAAATTTTCTGACAATCCTGAAAAGACGACTAATCCCGCCATAAAACAGGTTCTGCGGCTGCGGGACAAAAATGGCATGGCTCTAGCCGATATTCTTTCAATCGATGACATTAACAATGCCGGCGCGGCGGAAACTTTAACGGCGGGTGAAAATTATACTTTCTATCATCCATCGGCGGATTACCGGCATTTTTCCCATGTTCTTGAGATACCGCCTCTCTCCATGCTGAAAAAACGAATTGAAGGCGGAACGCGGATTTCTCCGAATCCGTCTTTGGCTGATATTCAAAAACACTGCGCCTCGGAGCTTGAAACAATGGATGTGCGTTACAAACGCTTGTTGAATCCGCATATTTACAAAGTAGCGGTAACGCAAAAACTGCGCGCCCTTAAATTAGAATTGATAAAAAATTATTTAGGTGATTTGTGAACGTAAAAGAAATATCCAGTCCGCGTATAAATGTGATACGCGAGGCATTTAGTTATCAAAGCCGGTTTACCGGTTCTACGATGGTGTTCAAAATTGATTTTCCCGTTACCAGCCAGTCCGGATTTCCATATTTGATGAAAGACATAGCTTTGCTTGCGAATAACGGGATTCGTGTTGTAATTGTGCCGGGATGTAAAGAATGTATAGACACGATTCTACTTGAGCATAACATCGTGTCGGAGTATTCCGGTAATGAGCGTATAACGTCCGCCGGTGAGATTCCGTTTGTTGAAATGGCGGCGTTTCATGTGGCGACGCGGTATATGACAGCACTTTCCGCGAGCCGTGTTGACGCTGTTACCGGAAATTTTGTACGCGCCCGCGGGCGGGGCGTAATAGTGGGAATCGATATGGAACATACTGGTACGGTTGATAAAATTTTTGCAAAGGCGTTAAAACGTATTCTTGATTTGGGGATGGTGCCTATACTTCCCTGCATAGGTTGGAGTCCCGCCGGCAAGCCGTACAATGTACCCAGCGATGAAATAGCTACGGCGGTCGCGTCCGCTTTGAGCGCCGTAAAACTTTTCATAATAACGGCGGAGGATAACCTAAAAAAAGAGTCACTTACGCTGCCCGCGCATATACGTGTTACTTCCAGCGGCCGTATAATACGCCTGAATCCTCACGAAGCGGAAGAAATTTTAAAGCTCAATGAGGATGACGAAAAAATAAATAACGGCAAAAAAAAATGTCTCGATATGCTGCGACTCGCGTTATCGGCTTCATCGTCGGGGGTTGAGCGTGTCCATATAATTGATGGCTGTGAAGAAGGTTCTGTTTTGAATGAACTGTTTACCAATTTAGGTGCGGGCACGATGCTTTACGCGGATGAGTACGAGGCTATACGTCCCATTCGCAATTCCGATATTCCCGATATTTTACGAATCATGGAACCTCTGATACGGCAGGATATTTTAATACGGAGAGGCGCCGAGGATGTGCAAAAAAAGAAAGATGATTATGTTGTTTATGTGATTGATGGTTCGATACACGCCTGCGGCGCATTGCATGATTTGGGCGAGGGTCAGGCTGAACTCGCGGCTCTCGCCGCAGACAAGGCTTATTCGTCAATGAATATAGGCCGCCGTATTGTTCATTATTTGATTGAAAAAGCGCGTGATTTGGGAATGAGGCGTGTACTGGTTTTTACGACAAAGACGCAGGATTGGTTTGAACTGCTTGGTTTCCGTGAAGTTGAAATAGATAGTCTGCCCTCTCTGCGGCGTGAAAATTATAATTATAAACGAATGAGTAAAATATTCGCGTTGGATATTTAATGTGCCGAGTTGCCTGAAAATAAAACCTACCCGGAGTTATCTTGCGGCAACGTGCGGGAAGCCGCTGATTCCGATGATAGGGGGGACGATTTCCATACTCGTTGCGGCACATAGCCGCTTTTTCGTCCGTCCCCCCTGCGCTCCATAACCGTGTAAGCGGTTATTCCGCTACCCCCAAATCCGTTACCGCTCTGGAATGGGTCCGCGAATTACGCGAATTAAGTCAGCGTTAATTCGTGGACGCTATTCAGGAGGATGCTCAGGCCCCGGTGGTCTGATTTTGGCTAGGTTTTTGTTTTTGGGCAGCCGTCCATTTTCGCCTAGATTAATTATTAGGCAATGCGGCTGCTTGACAGCACAAAACAATTCATTGTATATTTATAGGCTGTAAATGCTATGCTGGCTGACGTGCATCATAGACGTTTACGCAATTTATTTTATCTTTGGAGGAAAATATGAAAAAAGCACGAAAAGCGCTGGCAATGACCGCTCTCTTGTTTGCCGCCGCTGGAACAACTTTTGCGAATGGAGGAGCGCAAAATCAATCCGGGGGGGGGGGGGGCGAATTGGGGTTGGTTTGCCGACACGCTCGGAAGAGCGCTGGATTATTGACGGAAACGCCGTGAAAGAAGGTCTGGAAAATTTTGGTTAGGC
>JAISZZ010000036.1 GCA_031284385.1 Treponema sp. | reverse complement strand
TGCGTGAGGGGTGAAGTCCCCTGATTGGGGGGTAGACCGCAACGAAGTGCGGGCGTAGGGGGGACGGACGAAATGGCGGCTATGTGCCGCAGCGAGTATGGAAATCGTCCCCCCATCATCGGAACTAGCAGCTTCCCGCACGCCGCCGCAAGATAACTCCGGGACAGGCTGGGTCTGGGCGTTCAGTATGCCGCCTTACCTATCCTGATGAGTACCGGTTTGTCCAAGATTGCGGCCTGTCGAACAGCTCACCGGACTTTAGTCCGCCATATCACCTTCCATGTCGAAACTTTTCCTCTGTGTCATACCTCCCGCCTTGAGTTTTTGACGTTTCAGTAGTTATAGCATAAATTTGTGAAAATTGTGGGTCAAGTTTAGCGCAGGGCGATGATTTTTGCCTCTGCCTCTCCGGTCACGACCGGCGGCACCGGCGGGGTCTGCCGTACTTTCCGTTTCAGTGTGCCTGACATGATATTTCTTTTGTTTTATACTTGCCCCCTCCTGACTGGGCGAGGGTAATATAATATAATATAATAGGCTTAGTCTTTACAAGCTGCTAGCCTGATGTTAAAAATTTGAATTGTGCGATATAATAGACTTGTTTGATAACACGGTTGGTTGCCGGACAAGTTTTGAAAAATACTCCGTATTTTGCGGAATTTGCCCGGACTCTGAAGTTTCCAAACGACTTTAATGAACCTCCCTGCCCTGAGGCCGCACGTGTGCGGCAAACTTTGCGGCGGGGGAGCAGATGCCGCTGCGAATAAAGTCTCAGCGGTGTCAGTTTTCAGGTAATAAACGCGGAGAATTTGGGATTGCGGCGGCCATTGGAGTTGCCGGCAAGTCCAATACCGGTAAAGGACTCAAATGGCGCAAAGTTTTGATTTTTACGACATGATACACACTTTCTCATTGAGAAATAATTCTCCTTACATATCCATTGATATTCTGGTTAAATTTTTGCAAAGAAATGCCGAACGTCCCGCCGCGCCGCCGCAGTTAAAATTTTGGGGAACGGAAACACAAGAAAAAGTTTTCAGGGAACTTGCGCGGCTTACCGATGAGGAAAAATGTATCGTACAGGGAGAGGCAGGAAAGCAGCGGATATTCCTTCCAATCTTTTTTGTGGAAAAACTTGAGAACATATATTTTATGATGGATGCAAAGATTGACAGGCCATTTCCATCGGAAGAAAACCTAAAATGGTCAATCCCGCAGGCGTATATTCGGGAAATTTCCGTAGACAGCGGGATGCTTGAATATTTTTCCGAACCGCAGCGGACTATTTTTCCGATTATAAAACTTGTATTTCCTGAGAGATTTGGCTCGGCGCTTACTTTGTCAACGCATTTGCCGCGCCGTATTCTGGGAACCGCGCTCCGTAAGATAAAGTATTCGTTACAACGGAGTAACGAAATGGATTATTATATGCAGAAGCTTCTTGCGCATTTTTCGGGCCAACATATCCGCGTAAAAAGATTTATTGATAATCTTGCGGTCAATCAGCTTGAAAGCCTTAAAGAAATTGAAGAGGCCAACGATTTTACTTTTTCGGCATGGATATATTTATGCCCCATGATTAAAGAAAGAATTATGGACATAATGAACCTCGACAATGAGATTTCCGCTGAAATGACCGCGTTGTATCAGTCTGTTACATTGATGCTTGTCATTACAAATTATTACAAAATTGTAAATATCAACGAGCGTAACAAGGATATGGCATTTTCCGCCGTCCATGAAAAAATGGGTGAACTGCCCTATATGTACAATTTTGATGAGATTATGAAATTTACGGGCTCGGGCGGCGTTATAATTTTGCAGCGGTTTGCAGAAAAAGATTTAAAAGACTGGCTCAACAAACAGATGACTTATAATAATGAAATACTGCCGGCCATACTGAAATTTGAACTGCCAGAAACAAAAGAAATTTTCGTGCGAAAAGACAGAGTGCTGCCACTTTGCTGGTATATGTTGAAAGACATACAGTCCAAGGTTAAATCCGATATTGTGAACCGCTGGATAAAATTGATGAAAGAGCTTTATAAAGAAAAAGCAATGGAGGAAAATTCTGATTTTGAAACGTTGGTATCAAAAACTATAAAATTGTACGCACCTGTTCTTATAGGTATTCTGCATGACAGAAAACTTCCAATTGTGCAGCATGAAATTATTATGAGCAGCGCAGAGCCTTCAAAAATAGAAAAAATTTTTGAAGGAAATAAACTTATTTCGTTAAGAAAATTACTGGATCTGAAACGCGAGAGCCTGCTGCTGCAATGCAAATTTTCACTGCCGCTATGGCATTCGATACCTATTTTCGTGTCGATTGGACGATTTTTTAAGCATGGACTGAAAAAAGAGAATTCTTATTACAAAGAAAGCGAGAAACAGCAGACTGACGCAAACTATAAACAAAATCTTAAAAAAAGCGCCGAGAAAATTTTGAAAGAAATGGTGCCGGACGCTTCCAGCGCGGATGATTATATAAAAAATATTCATGACCGCTGGAATCAACTAATAAATAAATCTGCTAATGAAAGACTTACTAAAGATATAAACACGATTATAACAAATTATATGCGAAATGCAATAAAAATGTTCGGTTCGAGAATATTGAACCAATCAATGCTGGATGATCTAGCTGGAAGTATAATAAGGGTAAACCCTCCGTTGGCAAAAATTACCAACAAAAACGCGCTCCGGCTTTACATAAAGCTGTTTATTACAAAAATGTTGGCAACTTCAGCGTATTAATATCTTATCCGGGAATAAGTCATGGATGAACCGGCAGCAGATTTCTCCAAACACTAACCGCGCAGGCAAACTATACCAGCGCCCGATGGTTCCGCCGGTATTTACCACGCTTTTTTTCATACCTCACCAACAGTTTCCTAAACCAATTCATCCATGAATAACACACCTTTACAACACACCGCCGCGCTGCAAATTCCATGTTTTGCTGCTTCTCCTGTTTTTTCCTCCCCAAGCGGCCGTATGTGCGTCATCTTCGCCGCTATATCCGTCTGACACCCCATATCTCCGAAAATACCCGCGCAAAGGTCTTTGCACGCTGCCCTGTCATGGATGGCGGCATTGCTATTATAGTTAAAACACGGTCATAATAATTAAGGCGGAAATAATCATGCTGCTTGTTATTGATATTGGGAACACGAATATTGTCGCGGCGCTTTTTCGCGGGGACGATATGATTGAGCTTGGGCGCATCTTTACAGACGCGCATAGAACAGGGGATGAGTACGGTATCATATTCCGGTCGCTGATGCGCGATATTGGGGTAGTGCCGGAGGAAATCGATTCGGCTACGATAAGTTCCGTTGTGCCGGCGCTGATAGGGCCATTCGTCAACATGGTTAAAAAAATGACAGGCAGTAAACCTCTGCTCGTGAATCACGCGATTTACGACAGGCTGCCTGTTAAAGCGCCCGCGGCGCGTGTACACGAGATAGGGACAGACCTTATGTGCAACGCTGTCGCCGCGTACACGCGGTTTGGGGGTGCCTGCATCATCGTGGATTTTGGAACGGCGCTTACTTTTACCGCAGTGGGCAAGTCGGGCGACATACTTGGCTGCGCGTTTGCACCTGGTCTGGGAACGGCGGTAACGGCTCTTTCGGCAAATACCGCGCAGCTTTCCGTAGTGCCGCTGGAAGCGCCCGCCTCATCGCTGGGTGGAAACACAGTTCATGCGATTCAGGCGGGGATTGTGCTTGGTTACAAGGGGCTAGTTGAATTCCTGCTTTCGGAAATGAAAAAGGATATGGAGGGCGTGGATGGCGTTTCGCGAAACGATATTTCCGTAATCGCTACAGGCGGGCTTAACAGTGTGTTGCAGCCGATAACGGACGTGTTTCAATATGTCGATAGGCAGCTAATACTGCGTGGCCTAAAAATAATTTCCGGCATGGTTTGTTGAAGGCGGCGGTAAAGTGACAGACGGGGGAAAATACAAATTTTTGGTAACTTCAGGCGGAACGCGGGAAAAAATTGATGAGGCGCGTTTCATAGGTAATTCATCAACGGGAGAACTGGGCAGCCTTGTCTGCCGCGCGCTGGCAGACAAGGCTGCTTGTGAAAAAATTTTTTATGTCTGCGGAATTGGCGCAGCTATGCCTGATACAAACAATGCGGAGGTATGGCCGGTAAGCGACACGGATTCCGTGATGGAAGCGGTAAAAAATATTTTGTTAAAAAATGAAATTGCTGGAATCGTTCACGCGATGGCGGTAAGCGATTACCGCGTTAAATCCGTAAAAACAGGCTGCGGCGCGGAACTTGACCGCAGCAAAAAAATAGCTTCCGGCGAAAACGAGCTTATACTTACGCTGGAAGCTGCTCCAAAAATAATATCATTTTTTTCAAGCCTTGCGCCCCGCGCCGTGCTTGCAGGCTTTAAGCTGTTATGCGGCGTAACAAAAGAAACATTGATAGATACGGCTTATGATATTTTGAAAAAAAATAACTGCGCGTTTGTAATCGCAAATGATAAAAGAGTTATAACAAAAACCGGACATAAGGCTTATCTGCTGGATAAAAATAAAAACATAACGGAATACTTGACAAAAAAAGAAATCGCCTGTGGAATAGCGGACAAAATGTATTCATTATTAAATGAGAAACGAACATGAAAAATATTTTGCTTGGAGTTACAGGCGGAATAGCGGCGTATAAGGCGGCGGAAATTGCGCGTCTTTTTGTTAAACGGCATATTTCCGTAAAGGTCATTATGACAAAAAACGCACGGCGTTTTATAACGCCGCTTACTTTTCAAACGTTGACAAAACATAAAGTGTATACGGATATGTTTGAAGATGTATTTTACGAGGATGTCCGCCATATTTCTCTTGCGAAGGAGGCAGCCCTCGCGCTCGTCGCGCCCGCCACAGCGGACATAATAGGCAAACTGGCAGGCGGCATAGCGGACGATATGTTGAGCGCTGTCGTGATGGCTATGACGGGGAAGCCCGTCATCATTTGCCCCGCGATGAATACGGCAATGTGGGAAAACACAATCGTTCAGGACAATGTCGAAAAACTAAAAAAACATGGTTATACCTTTGTCGGTCCGGCGGAAGGGGAACTGGCCTGTGGGGATACCGGAAGCGGCGCGCTTGCCGAAGTGAACGGCATTGTAAACACTGCGCTCTCGCTGCTCGAAAAATCCGCCGACGGTGACCGGTGATTGAACGCAGCCTCTTCCCGCCGCTTACAGCCGGAATACGCCGCGGCATCGAAGACCTGTTGCTCGCGATAGACAAAACATTCCCCTTGAAGCGGCGTTTTTCCGCGGAGCTACCGAAAAACATTTCGCGACTCTCGGCATTGTTGACCAAAGAACGATCCTGTTTGAACGGCTCTTACATGAGCGACCCGGCGTTGTTCAACGCTTATCTGCGGTGCTTTATGCCGTGGAATGTGTTCAGGCTGTCCCGCCTGCTGCCCTCGCTGTTGTTGGAATCGTGGCCGCCGGACGGTACGGGCGGCGGCGCGGGCAGCGGCGCGGGAAGCGTGGAAATCACCGATTTGGGGTCGGGGCCGCTGACCCTGCCCGCCGCGCTGTGGATAGCGCTGCCTGAATTGCGTTCCGCGCCGCTCAGTTTTCACTGTGTAGACCAGAACGGCGGGGCGCTGGAGGCCGGTAAAAAGCTCTTTTTCGCGCTCGCCGGGGAAAACGGTGCGTGGCGGATAAAGACTTACCGTGCCGCGCTCGGCGAAAGGCTCAAACTTCCGCCCGCCGCGCTGGTTTGCGCCGTGAACGTCTGTAACGAGCTGTTTCAAAAAGTCCCGCAGGGTGATACCGCGTCTCTTGCGTCCGCCGCAAAAAAATTCACGCGAAGTCTTGCCGGTTTTGCGGACGATTCGGGGCGTATTCTTGTGGTGGAACCGGGCGCCCCGCGTCCGGCTCAGTTTTTGAGCCTGTTGCGCGGCGAATTCATTGGGCGGGGATTTTCGATAGAAGCGCCATGCCCCTCATCGCGCGGCTGCGCGATGAGGGGCGGGCGGCGCGGCCAAAAATGGTGTCATTTCAATGTTGACGCGGACGATGCGCCGCCGGCTCTGCATAAACTTTCCGCCGCCGCCGCGCTGCCGAAGGAAAAGGTAACGCTCTCGTTCCTGCTTGCCTCGAAAAAAGCCGCGACAGGGGACGGCGCGCCGGAATTTTTGAATGTACGGGTAATTTCGGACGCATTCCCGCTGTCCGCCGGTATGACAGGCCGCTACGCATGTTCTGAAAACGGCCTTACCCTGCTGCGCGGCGGTTTTGCCGAAAAATACAGGCAGGGAAGTTTCTTTCAGACTGAAACGCCCGACAAAATAACCCGTGACACAAAAACCGGCGCGTTTATTTTAACGCCTTAGCCGGTTTCGCGCCCGCGAATAAATCAACTCCTATCCGCTTTTCGGGGTATGTCATTGGGTTATTCCTCCCCCTCCAATTCGCCGCCCATCCTATATTTTATATCATAGTTGATGATAAAATCCAGCTCTTCCTCGGTAAAGCCGTAGTGTTTGGCAAGGACTTTGTCGATTTCATCAATAATGGGTTTTGAAATACTTGCAGTTATTTCGTAACAAGGTGTATTACCACGGTGTTTGTGTTTTGCGTGTTTTTTATAATCTTTCATTAAATCATCACACAAAGTGTGTAAATCATCTTTATTTTTTGATGACAAATTATTGTATGAAAACGGCAACGAAAAAATATAATAGTCCTTAAAATTGAGGGTGTCAAAAGATACTGTACATAAAAGCCATTGCAAAGAACTATTTAAGAATGAAGTTATAACATTGTGGTCTATATCTTTATAAAAATAAGATATTTTATTAGAAGTTGATTTATAAGGGAAAGGAAAATTCAAAATTATTTTATAATATAAACCACCTGCGGTTCGATAACAAATGAATTGTTTTGTTGCTATTTCAGAACGCAATTCTGATAAAGAAGCATTTGTTAAAATTTTTTTTAATATGCCCAATTCAATATTAGAACTAATTTTTGGAAAACAGTAATCATATCGTTTCCTAAATGTCGTATTATCTCCAATATAATTCAAATGATCAAATAAATAATTCCTGCTATCTTCATTGAATTTTTTCATGCCAGTAGAATAGCGATTATTACCAGCAATACTGGTTAGTAGAATGGTAGTTGCTATATTTGCACCCTTGTCTCCATTAAATAAAGGTTGAGGACGAAAATGATAAAAACTAAACCATTTAGTACCGTAATTATCATCAATAAAATTCATCACTGGTTTCATATTCTGTGTAGAAAATGCTCCTACAGGTAAAATAATTCCATTTTTGCTTGATTTTCTCTTTGATAACTGGTTGAAACGTTCAAAACAAAGTGTATGTAAATTATTTGCTTTTCTGGTTTTAAATGATAGCACTTCGTATTTTACATTCTTCGCAGACATTTCCACATACGGCGGATTCCCAATCACCACGTCAAAGCCGCCTTTGCTGATTATCTCGTAAAATTCCGCAAACCAATGAAATGGCTGGTGGCTTTCTTTCCACTCTTGGTACGCCTGTTCTTTTTCTTTCTCGCTTTTCCATTGAGTCTTTGTACCCATGCCGTAGGTGTCGGCCAAATAGCGGTTAAGCTTTTCGTCCAGTGTTTTGATGGCGTTTGCGTAAGCGCCCTTTGCCTGACGGATGACCGCGCTGTCTGAGCTGACTACCATCTGCATTTTCTTGAAATGTTCAAAACTTGCCGATGCCGTTTTACAGGCCGCCTCTAGCCCCTCAAGTTTTTCTTTGTAAATTAGATCGCCTTCAACTTTTTTTACTACTTCTTCAAGCTGCCCTTCCGTGGCAAAACCAACCAGGGTGTTGCCGGAACGGATATTAAAGTCAATGTCCGGCAGAGGCTCAAGGCCAAAGTTCTTTTTACGGTGGGAAGGATCAACCTCGGCGACCAGTTTAAGAAAAAGGCGCAGTTTGGCTATTTCCACCGCTTCTTTCATCAAGTCCACGCCGTAAAGATTATTCAAAATAATCGTTTTATAAATATAGTAGCTGCGGCTGGGGTGTTCGCCGTTCAACAAGGGCAGCAGATGATCCCCAAAATCGGTATTGCCTTTGGGATTTGCCAGGTAAAATTCTTCCATCGCATCAGGCATACTTCATACAGCGGCTCCAGGATATTAAGGGCGGCAAAGAGGAAG
>JAISZZ010000200.1 GCA_031284385.1 Treponema sp. | reverse complement strand
ATTATGATTGGTGAAAACATTCACTGCATCGCGCCGTCCATCAAAAAAGCTATGGACGAGCGTGATCCGGGACCCATCCTTGAAAGGGCGGAGAAACAGCTTAAAGCGGGAGCTACCTACCTTGACTTAAACATCGGGCCGGCGCGCAAGGGTATCAAGGGTTTGATGGCATGGGGCATCAAAATTATTCAGGAAAAATTTGACAATGTGCCGATAGCGCTTGACACAGCCGACATTAGCGAGATTGAGGACGGCATCAAAGCTTACAACCGTGCGAAGGGTAAACCCATCATAAATTCCGCCGATGCTGGCGAGCGTAAAAAGTATATTGATGTGGCTGCCGCCAATGACGCAATAGTATTTGCGCTTTGTTCCAAAGAAGGTGTCCCCGGCGATAACAGTGAGCGCGAACAGTACTGCCAAGAAATGCTTGAACATGGTTTGACACTGGGCATGGATCCATCCGATATGTGGTTTGACCCGCTCTTTGTAGTAATAAAAGGTATGCAGGACAAGCAAAAAGATGTGCTTAACTTTATCCGCTACCTTTCAGATCAGGGACTTAATTCGACAGGCGGACTTTCCAACGTGTCTAACGGTATGCCCAAGCATATTCGCCCAATCGTAAACTCGTTTATGATTGCAATGTCGATAGGCGCGGGGCTTACCTCAGCCATCGTCAACCCCTGTGAAGTTCAACTTAACACTGGTATCAGGACTGCCGACGTAATCATGGACGCGGTTCTGTTCGCCGACTCCTTCCTTGACGATGTTGAGGAAGCCTGCGGCAAAAAATAGCGCCGGCAACAGGTGCGCTGTCTACCGGAGAGCGTGTATTTTTCCGGTAATTGAGGCGGTACACCGGATTTTTACAAGCGCCGCCAAAACTTCAAGTTTTGGCGGCGTTTTGATTCCTGCGTGGTAATGTGAATAAACTTGAAAAAACTGTTTTAGACTCACTCAAGGCAGCCGGCGTTAAAACTGAGGATACGTTGCTTGTTGCCGTTTCGGGCGGGGCGGACTCTACGGCATTGCTTGCCGCTCTTGCCGCCGTCGGCATATCCGGCGATGATTCTTGCCGGCGCTTTCGCTTGAACGTGCTGCACATCAATCACGCATTGCGCGGGAACGAGAGCCGCGCCGATGCCGCGGCGGTGGAGGCTCTTTGCGACAGGCTGGGAGTAGCGAGTCGTATCATTTCCGCGCCGGACGGCTTTATAGAACAAGAGTCGCGGCGCTGCGGCCTCGGCATCGAGGCCGCAGCGCGGGACTTTCGCCACGGAGCCCTGCGGGAGGAGGCAGAACGTCTTGGAGCGCGACTCATCCTGATTGCCCACACCCGCAACGATATGCTTGAAAATACGCTGCTTCGCATACTACGCGGCGCAGGTCCCGCCGGACTTGCCGCGATGCCGGAACGTAATGGCAAAATCCTGCGTCCGCTCATCAAACTGGAACGAGGCGAAATATGCGGTTACCTGCGGAAATGCGGCATCGAGTGGCGGGAAGATTCTTCCAATAACGATGAGCGCTTTCTGCGTAATCGCGTCCGCTGCCGCCTTGTTCCGCTGCTCGATGAGCATTTTCCAGACTGGCGCAAGGCCATAGCTACTCTGTCGGAGACGCAGGCTCTTACCGCAGAATTCCTTGGCGCGGAAGCGTCGCGGCGGATAAACTGGAATGAAGAAGTGGAGGGAAAATTAAGCTGCGCCTTGTCCAGCTTCGCGGCGGAAAGTCAGATAATCCGGGAAGAGTCGCTTTTTGGGGCGCATGACCGTATCGGCGGCAGGGACAATGCCGCCAATGACGGCGCGGATGTTCCTCTGCCTCAGCCGGCTCTACCGCGCCGCGCAGCCATCCGCGATTTTGCGTCAAAAATCGCGGATGGCTGCACAAGCAGCGCCACGCAAACGCTTGGCGGCATGATCGCCGAGTCGAAGAATGGCAAAATTATCGCCACGCCCCGCAAACAAAAGCCAGAGGAAGAATGCGTATCCATTCTGATAAACAAACCTGGCCTGTACAGGCTAAAAAATTTTTCGATAGAAGCTGCTGGAAACGGGACTACAGGCAGTTTCCGTTTCATCGTGCGGAAAACCGGCGATTGATTTGTAAAAATGATTAACCACTCATAAAAGCGGAATTTTCCCCGATTCAAACGTATAAAAGCCATGAAACACCCGAATTTTGAGGATTATACGGACTCAAACGGTGGATAAATAAAAGAATTTACTTGCAAATTTCTGGGTTTTGCGGCATAATTTTTCTCTACAAAGCAAAAATATTTTTTTACATAAAAAAATATTATTTTTACCTTTGTTAAGCAAGATTTTCTTGATTTTGGAGGTCTATATAATGAAAATTGTGCTAATAGATAATCAAACCGCCTTTAGGAACGGATTAAAAAATTTGTTGTCGGCGCAGTTTGACTTTGATTTGGTTGGTGTAGGTAAAGACGGATATGACGCGATAACATTAACGCAAGATTTGAAACCTGATGTTATTGCTTTGGATGTGGAACTGCCGGTTATGGACGGCTTTAAAATCGCGGCATCCGCGCATATTCATTCCCCATCTTCAGCTATCATTGCTATTTCTACAAAAATGGATGACCAAATGCTGCTAAACGCCGTTTATTCAGGCGTTACAGGCTTTTTACTTCGTAATTCCGTGTTTGCCGAGATATGCAAAGCGATAAGAAGTGTAAGCATGGGCAAAAGTTATTTGAGCCATGAAACAGCGCTACAGGTTTTTAATATGTTTTCGCGTATCGTCAATAAAAAAGACGGGGATAGTTACTCGGCTTTGAACAGTTTCAAACCACAGCCGAGCCATATAAATATGACTCGCACGGAATCGCAGATAGCGGCGTTTGTGGGAAACGGTTTTTCCAATAAGCAAATAGCGGGTATACTTCAATTAAAAGAAGGAACGGTTCGGAATTATATATCGCTTATACTACAGAAAAACAAGCTGTCTCATAGAACGCAGATAGCTCTTTATGCACTGAATAACGGCCTACATTGCAATTTCGAAAATGGCAGCAAAAATTACGCCGGTATTCAAAATAAAATGTGTTGAGCAATATATATGGCAACAATGATGCGTCAGCGTAGTTGGCGGCCAACTACGCTGACGCGGCCTCAAGTTAATCAGCGTTGCCTTAGAATTGTTCAAAAACTTCAATTTTTGAACAATTCTAGATAAAAAACAACAAAATACGGCGTAGTTCGTACAACATTTGCCGTGGCATGGGAGAGAAAACCATAAGGTTCTTGAACAAGTCCATTGTGAACTCCGCGAAATTCAAGTATGCCTCTATGCTGCCAGCGTAGTAAATACCTGGTGAGTCGTGATGCCTAATAACTAAAAATCTAGCCCAAATATAAAATAGTCCCCAAGTAAGGCAGAACAAATGAGGCTGGATATGCACAGTAGACGAGAAATCCTTAAAACCAATTTTGAGGAGTATCAAAGGGCATCGAAAAAAAGGGTGCAAGAAATTGCTGGATAGGCTAGTGTTCAGTAATATACAGACAACATAATTTAGGTGAGATATATTTATGAAATGAAACGAGAGGTATTACCCCGGTTGAACTCCGGGGATAAAGTACTCATGGAACATATACTTGCGAACG
>JAISZZ010000198.1 GCA_031284385.1 Treponema sp. | reverse complement strand
ACACAAAAATATTTAATACAAAAAAACACAACATTTCTTTTACATTTTTACAAAAAAAAAAACACACACATTCCCCGCCGGGGGGGGGGCGCGCCCAGCCATAAAAAGCAAGCACATTCTGAATTGGCAACTTGACTTTTTTTGTCCCTATCTATAAAAATTTTATATGGCAAAAGGAAAAAAGCGAAATCTTATAAAAAAATTTCTGGAAGGCAGGCTGCGGTTTACTGAATTTGCCATTACCAATGCGTGTATAGCGAAATGTTCGTTCTGCGATATTTGGAAACAGCAGCCTAAGATTTTTGTTGACAAAGAAAAAGCGTTTACCGCGATAGACCGGCTCGCCGGTTTCGGTGTTTCACACCTGACAATAACGGGCGGTGAGCCGCTGCTGCATCCAGATATTATAGCTTTTGTTGAACGGGCGACTGCGCGTAAAATGAATAATGCCGTACTGAACGCTGCGCCTGTTCTTTTGATGCGTAACGAGATTTTGAAAAAACTTGAGGGCGCCGGCTGCGATATTTTGAGTATCTCGTTTGATTCAGGTAACCCTGTTACTATGGCCGAATCACGCAAAATCCCGAATATCATGGATGAAATGGCGCGCGCCCTTGAGATGGTCAAACAAACAAGCCTTAAAACTATGGCTTCAGTGCTTATTTGGAACGATAACTATAATAGCCTTGAAGAAGTCTGTATCAGAGCAAAAAATATGGGCTATGACTTTATATCTTTCAACTACCCAACTTTTTCAGAATCGAAAGTGTACCCGCTTGGCGGGGACGGTATTAACCTTTCCAGAGATAAGGTTATTCAAGGGCTCGAAGAGGCTGTTAAACTTCGTAAATTAGAAAAGTACGGCATCATCAATTCCGCAATTTCCATGCAAAATATTATAAACTATCTGCGGGATCCCAAAACTATAAATTATCACTGCTTGGGCGGAAACCACGTCCTCTTTTTGGATTGGTTCTTTGATATTCACCCATGTATGCAGCTTCCAAAAACGCTCGGCAATATTCTCGATGACGGCATGAAAGAAAGCGATCTATGCCTGCCGCCGTGTAACGACTGCAATATGAGCTGGTACCGCGATTTGAGTATGTTCATGCACGGTATGCGTAGTATTCCAGTTCTGCTTGAGTCTTTAAGCGGCGCGAAAAACTTTATTTAACTACTCCCCCCCCCCCCCCATCTCACTATGGTTAGGGCAGCTATATTAACTTGAGGTTTTACCAACTACATTCCGTTCAAAAATAGAGCTGTTCAAAAACTGAAGTTTAAACAACTTACGCAGCGGCAGCGGGCTACAATAATTGCTCGTCTACGGGTTTGCCGCCCGGCACCATTGGCAGCACCATCTCATTTATATCTATAACGGCATCAATCAACGCGGTTTTACCCGCCGCGTTATCCGCGAGGGCTGCATCAAGGGCGGAATAAAAACTTTTTTCGTCACAGGCGCGGTAACCCGGGAGTCCGTAAGCGCCGGCCAGTTTTACAAAGTCAGGAGGTCTATTTAGCGTGGTTTCCGAATAGCGTCCATCGTAAAACAAACTCTGCCATTGGCGCACCATTCCAAGAGTTCCGTTATTGAAAACTATAATGAGTACCGGAATTTGGTAAGCGGCGAGTGTCGCAAGCTCGGCGCAATTCATGTGGAAGGAGCCGTCGCCCGTCATCAGGACAACGGGACTGTTCGGGTTAGCGACTTTTGCTCCCACTGCCGCGCCCAGCCCGAATCCCATTGTTCCAAGCCCGCCGGAGCTAAGAAAGGCGCGGGGCCTTTTATGCGGATAAAATTGAGCCGCCCACATCTGATGCTGCCCCACATCCGTTACAACAATCGAAGCGGAGGTGAGTTTTTTACCCGTTTCCTCAATGATAAAACGCGGGTGCAATGCGGTTTCGCGGTAATGAGCGTTTGGAATTTTTGTTTTCCAGTGTGAAATATTGTCATGCCAGCCGTTTTCAGCGCCGTCCTCGTGATTTTTAGGCAAGATTTCCATCAGTTTTTCAAGTATTAATTTGATACTGCCGGTGATTTCAAGGTTTGTTCTGATATTTTTGTTAATTTCCGCCGGATCTATATCGAACTGAAGGATTTTCGCGTTTTTTGCAAAAGTGTCTGTACGGCTCGTAACACGGTCTGAAAAACGCGCCCCTATAGTTATCAATAGGTCTGTTTTTTGAACAGCCTTGTTAGAAGCAACCGTACCGTGCATACCTATCATGCCGGTACAGAGCGGATGGTCGCAATCAAGCGCCCCCAGCCCCATCAATGTAAGAGCTACCGGAGCGTGTATGCGTTCCGCGAAGGCTTTGAGTTCATCGCAGGCACCGGATGATATGACTCCGCCGCCCGCGTAAATAAACGGATATTTTGCACCGCAAATCAAGCCGGCTGCCGTTTCTATGTCCTTGTCGCTGAAAGTTTTTCTCTCGTTGCGTATCGCAAGCCGTCTTGAACGTTTGTTCAGGGCGGCGGCTGCCTCAACCGAAGCCAGCGAATTCCACTCAGCCTCGTTGGATGTTATATCTTTTGGAATATCAATTAAAACAGGTCCCGGTCGTCCTGACTTTGCCACTATGAAGGCTTCGCGGACAATCTCCGCAAGCTCGGAGACATCTTTTACTATCCAGTTATGTTTTACAACGGGCATTGTTATACCGGCGATATCGACTTCCTGAAAGCTGTCTTTACCCAAAAGGTTTGTCGCCACATTGCCTGTTATCGCGACCAGCGGCACTGAATCCATGTAGGCGGTAGCTATTCCGGTAACAAGATTCGTGGCTCCCGGCCCAGATGTCGCTATACAGACACCTATTTTTCCGGTTGAACGGGCATAGCCGTCCGCAGCGTGGGCGGCGTGCTGTTCGTGAGTCACCAGAATATGCCTGATTCTATCTGAATGTTTGTAAAGCTCGTCATAAATAAAAAGAATCGAACCGCCCGGGTAACCAAAAACCGTGTCTACCCCCTGTTCAACAAGGGCTTCTATCAAAATGCGTGCACCGGAATACTGCATATTAAACCTCATCAATCAAATTAAAATTTAGGAAACCCCTGAATTGGCCTCAAGTTAATCTGTATTGCCTTAGTAGGCTTCCCTTATGATGTAGTGCGGCCTGTGTTTGACTTCATTGTACGTTTTGGCAAGATATTGGCCAAAAATCCCCAATGTAAATAATTGTATGCCGCTTGTGAATAAAATGATACAAGTTGTTGATGCCCATCCATCAACATTTACCGTATGACCGGAAAGTTTTTTAATTATTATTGTCAATATAAGAACAATGGATGCCATAAAAATCAGTATACCCAGCACGGACGCTATCGCGAGCGGTTTTGACGAAAACGCCGCTATCCCGTTAACCGCGTATATCACCAATTTCCAGAATGACCATTTTGTCCTGCCCGCGCTGCGTTCCACGTTTTCGTATTCAAACCATTTTGTCTTAAAACCCACCCATGGAAAGATGCCTTTAGAAAATCTGCCGCGCTCTTCCAGCGAAAGGACGGCGTTAACATAGGCGCGGCTCATAAGTCTAAAATCCCGCGCTCCGTCAACAATTTCAATTTCCGCGAATTTTGCCATTAACTGATAAAACCATCGCGCAAATAATGAGCGTACCGGCGGCTCGCCTTTCCGCGTAACTCGCCTAGAGGCGGCGCAGTCGTACTTGCCCGTGCGCACAACATCCAGCATCTCCGGAATCAGCGCGGGAGGATCCTGCAAATCAGCATCCAGCGTAACGACAAAATCTCCCCGTGCGTTTGCAAGCCCCGCAAGCAGCGCGGCTTCCTTGCCAAAATTCCGCGAAAAAGATATGTAATGTACACGGCTGTCCATTCCGGCAAGTTTTTTAACTTCGTCTAAAGTCGCGTCGCTCGAACCGTCGTCAACAAAAATAAATTCAAAATCCCTGACCTCTTCCTGTTTTTTGAGGACTTTTAGAACCTCGCCGTACAGGATATGGATGGCAGCCTCCTCGTTAAAACAAGGAATGACAAGGGAAAGCGCCGGCGTTTCACTGGAAATTGCACCGCCTGAAGCGGCGTTTTGCGCGGTCATAAACAGTTTTCAATCTTCCAGAATCAACAAAGTTTTTGGATCCAGATGTATGACAGAACTGTTGTTATAGCTGCCGCGTTCTTTTGAAACACGCAATTCAGTGCTGCCTGTCTTTGGGTCAAGCGCGATAATCACATCTATCAGGTCCTCAATATCTTTTATGACGGTAGGGATGCCGTGTTTGTCGTAGGCGGGCGAGCCCACCAAGTCGCAGCTATACCACACGGAAATACCAAGTTCTTTTGCAAAATCCTTTAGAGTCGCGATACGCTCCCGAAGCGCTGTAGTAAAATTAAATCCGTCTATGATGATAGTCTCGGCCTTAAACCCGCCTTCAACAATCATGGATTTAAGACTGCGCCTTATGACATCGCTGTTTACACCTTCCTGATTGAAATTCATCAGAACGCGGTTTTGTATGAGTTCGTCTGCGACATCGCGCTCGTTCTCAAGATTCTTTTTTCTAGCAATCTCTTCAAAAATATTCCCGTACCAGCCTTGAACATAGTTTGCGTGCTGGTTAAACGATATATGTATGACCTTCTTACCCTGCAAAAGTTTATCCAACGCTATCTGTACAAGTACGGAAGTCTTTCCTATCCCTTTTGGTGCCGATAAAATGCCAATTTCACCGGCTTTCAAGCCGCCCTTAATAGTTTTTTCAAACAGTCTAACAGGGCTGCGCTGCACAAGTTCATTTTTTACCACTGAAGTCTCCTTTAACTTATCAGTTTAATCAATCTAACAGAATGAAGCCGCGTTTTCAAGCCGGTATAAGCGAACACGCCCGCATCAGCCTTGAATCGCCTGACAGCCATTTTTTCAAGCTGATATACGGAAATCACGCTTGTATCAACCTTAAATACTACGTTTAGGCTGCCTGCCGGCGGCTATGTCCGTTACTCTACCGCACCTTCATAAACGACTTTCTCGGTGCCATCTATCGTAACGGTTAGGTGTTCCTCGATGTGGGTCATCGCTTTTTCAACATGAAACACGCAAACAATGTTCGGATTTATCGTCTTTAACATACTACGTGAAAATTCGGACGCACCCTCTACAATTATTCCCTGCGCTATTCTTATAATGGGAATGAAAGAATTGTCAAGGGTATGCGTAAGCAGTATTTCACCGCCGTTGTTCCGCAATACATGGGACGCTTCTTCCAAAGTGTTGGCCTTTACGATGCGTCCGGCACAACGCCCGCCAAAGCCGCGCTGTCCACGCCCCAAAATTTTCCCCACAACATTGATCCGTATCATATTCGCCGAATTCGGCGAATTGACAGGAATTCCGCCGGTAAACACGACTTTATCCGATACCTTTATGAAACCCTCTTTTATGGCGGCGCTCTGCGCTCCCTGAATCGTGGCTTCGCTGTCAAGTTCGTTTTGAACCGCGAGAGGGATAACGCCCCAGTAAAACAACATTCTGCGGCATATCGCATCGCTGGGCGATGCGCCAATTATGGGACGTGTTGGGCGGTATTTGCTTACGAGCCGCGCCGTATTTCCAGAGATTGTCGATACTATTATGCAGGCGGCATCTATTCTTTCCGCTATGAGGGCGGCGGATTCCGCTATAGATTGCGGTATATCGCCGTTGCGGGTCAACATTCTGCGGCGTTCCATCTGATGCTGTTTGTAGACATCGGATGCCTCTACACTGAGCGCTATGCGATTCATAGTCTCAACCGCTTCTTCCGGGTAAGCGCCGTTGGCCGTCTCGCCTGAGAGCATTACACAATCACTGCCGTCCAGTATCGCGTTGGCGACATCCCCCGCTTCGGCGCGTGTGGGACGCGGGTTCCGTATCATCGAATCTAGCATCTGAGTGGCGGTAATTACAGGTTTTCCCTCGTTGTTGCAAAGAGTTATGATACGTTTCTGCGCCAACGGCACCTGTTCCGGCGGTATCTGCACCCCCAAATCACCGCGGGCTACCATAACTCCCGCCGATACACGAATTATCTCTTCGATATTTTCAAGCCCCTCATCATCCTCAATTTTTGCGATGACAGGCATATCCGAACCGATTGATGCAAGAAATTTCTGTATAGTAGTTACATCCTGCCGTTTTCTGATAAAAGAAGCCGCAACACAATCCATGCCTTGCTCCGCACCGAAACGTAGATCGTCCATATCTTGTTCCGACATGGCCGGAAGTCTGGTGTGAACCCCCAGTACGTTGACATTCTTCCTGCTGCCGAGTTCACCGCCTGCCTCCACCCTGCAATGAATTACACGCCCCTCAATACCGGTAAATTCGAGCGATAAGATACCGTCCGCAATAAGAATTCGCGCTCCGGGTTTTATATCATCCGCCAGAAATTCATAACTCACGATAATCTGCGTTTTACCGCCTTTTTTCCATGTAAAAACTCCGTCTTTGCCGTACAGCTTTTCGGCATCCGCGGCGGCAATCACGTCTGCCGTTTCGCCCTGTTCAAGGAATACGCTGTCGCCATCTTTCACAAGTCCGGTGCGTATTTCCGGTCCCTTTGTATCCAGCAACAGCGCTATGGGAACGCCTTCCTCTTTCGCCGCCTCTCGTACCATCGCTATCGAAAGCGCTTTATCTTTATGATCGCCGTGCGAAAAATTAAACCGCGCTATGTTCATGCCTTTACGGATGAGCGCCCGCGCCACTTCAACGGTTTTTACTGCCGGCCCCATCGTACATATTATTCTGGTGTTTCTTATAGATTTCATATAGAAATTATAACAGATAAATATAAATACAACAATTATGATGTCCGGCAG
>JAISZZ010000189.1 GCA_031284385.1 Treponema sp. | reverse complement strand
CAAATAAATTTGTGGCAAATAAATTTGTGGCAAATAAATTTGTGGCAAATAAATTTGTGGCAAATAAATTTGTGGCAAATAAATTTGTGGCAAATAAATTTGTGGCAAATAAATTTGTAGCAAATAAAAATATTGGACTTGTTCAAGAACCTTATGAGTTCTCCCGCAAGCCGCAGCAAATACTGTACAAAATGCGCGGCATTTTGCTGTTCTAAGCGGAAGTTGTTCAAAAACTTCAGTTTTTGAACAACTCTATTTTATATAACGTAAATGGAGGCGTTAATAACTGATGAAATCAAATTTTCTTAAGATGCTCCTTGGATTTTTCTTTGGGACTCCATCGTCGAAAACGCATGAAGGACAGATGAAAATCATTTCAAAGAATATAAAAAATAATATTTATAAACAATTTTATAAACCTTTCACCCATGAGGCAGCGCCGCAATTAGCATCGTTCTTTTATGAATTGTATAAATTATGCATCGTGCCGCAGACTCTATTGCGTAACGCTGAATCCTCCACAGAATTAAAAAATGCCGTTATTTATTTTTCATTGGATAAAGGCGCAATAAGCATGATTGAATCTATTTCCCCAGCACACCTGAAGAATGCATCCATTTCGGTTGACGCGGCTGAATTGGCACGGCAGACAGAAAGAAACATAGCGGATCTGCGTAAAATACTCGGCAAGAACTGGCGCGACAGGGTTGATAACTGGTATAAGCAGATATGCTCATTTATTTGGTTTGTCAACTTTGATTATTATGTTCTTCTTTGGCATTTTAATTTAGAGTTAAATGAATTTGCTCTCAGCTCCAAACCGCGTTTTCTCAAGATAAAATCGATGGACATAGTTGAAAATTTAAAAGACTTTTTGGCAATTTCTGAAAATATATTGCTGGAAAAAGATTGGACCGCAGTTTTTGAAATATTAAATAATTTCAAACCGCAGATTAATATCAAATCAAAAGACTGGCTGCGGTCTATAACTCAGCTTCAAACTGTACTATCTTCCAGAATACTACAGTTGATAATCAAACACACTGAAAATAATCCTGAATGGGAAAATAAAATTATTATCCCCAACAAAACTATATCTAATAAATTCTTAAACGATATTATCGAAGATGCCAATAAAATGACATCGGAAATTATGGCAATGGAAAAAGAAAATAATATTGGTAGAATTATTTCATCTATATTTATTGCCAGTGCTGACACGGACGTGGCGGATTATTATGTGGAGTCTAACGACTATTTTAAACACGCTAAGCCTTTTGAATACTGCATGAAGTTTTTATCATTATATTTTGATGAAATTAAAGGGATATGTAATATTTTTATAATTTACGGAAGTTGGAGCAGCACTGATGATATGCACAACTTATCGCAGTCACTGCATAATGTTACCGTATTGCGTGAACAAATGTATGCTTATGACAAAACTTTATCGGAAATGGGAGAACGCGGCGTTAAACTTAAATACTTGAAATCAAATTCTATTAAAACCGGCGGACAAAATAAATTATATCAGTATATCGAAACGATAAACGATGAAGTTTTTACGATGATTAACCAGTTTATAAATGGTATAGTCGGACTGTATATATTTTTGATGGCCTATAAAAATGTACCCGCAAACGGCGGCAATAACAATGAATATACCGCAAAAAATAAAAAACCTTTAAATGAAAAAATATTACTTGCCATGTTGGACGATCAAAATTTCGATTTGCTCGAAACACTGGAAAAAATTACAAAATTTCTAAAATTGATGAACTACACTGGATTTGAGTCCGCTTTAATCTAGCGCATCCCGCCACAAGCGCGTCTGACAGACGCTCGTCCGCTAGGATGCTCGTCCGCTAGGACGCTCGTCCGTTAGGACGCACTATCTTATACGGATTCTTGAATGATTTGTAACGTGCGCTCGGCGCAACGGTCCCACGAAAAATTTTTGGAGTGTTCCAAGCCGGCGTCACGGCAGCGTTTGTAAAGCGCCTCGTCCGTAGCCAGAGAAACCATGCGGTCGGCCATATCATCGTGATCGTGCGGGTCGAAGTATAGCGCCGAGCGGCTCGCCGTTTCAGGCAGCGAAGCGGCGCGGGCGCAGGCGACAGGCACGCCGCTCGCCATCGCTTCGATGGCAGCCTGCCCAAACCCTTCGTAAAATGACGGGATAACTACCATGTCGGCGCCCGCGACAAGTTCCGGCAGGCTTTCGGACGGAAAAGGCCCTGTAAAAAAAATATCGGCGCGCTGCGGAGAGGCAAGCGCACATTCCTTTATCCTTTTTGCGCCTTTGCTATTGCTTCCCGCAAAGACCAGCCGGTGCGGCAGTTTGGTTCTTTGCTTAAAAAGCTCGAATGCGCGTATCAATCCGGCGTGATTTTTGGTAGGATAGTCGAGCCGCGCCGCGTAAAGAATGTATGGCCGCTTGAAGGTAAAAGGCTGAATCCGTATCACGCTCTCATCGTTGTGAGCGCGTGGGTAAAAAACCTCGTGATCCACGCCGTTTGGCACGACATCGATGCGGGACTCTTTTACTCCGGCGACATCTATCAGTTCCTGCTTTACCCATGAACTTACCGCAATAACACGGTCAAGCCGCCTTAGGGAATTTGGCAGCACTACTCGCAAAACCGCGCCTAAATGCTCGCGAGTCCGGCGCGACCCCCAATACGCGGCCATATCGTGGACTGTACCGACGGTCAAGCACGGCGACTTACTCGGCAGGCGTCGGTGTGCCACCGGAAAAAAACATACATCGTAAGAACGCTCAAGCGCGAATTTGGGATATTTGAGTATATGCCATAGCAAATTTATGGTATTGCCGGATATGCCGCACCGCGCTACAAAATTTAATCCCTTTTCCGCCGCTTCTTTGAATATATAGCGGTCATATTCCCATCCAAAAAGCTCAAATAGAGCGCCGGACAGGGGAATACGTTTCAAAATTTGCTGTAAATATACGCCAACGCCGGAAATACCGGCATTACACCCAAAGGTGTCGATGCCAACTTTCATCTATAAGCTGCCTCCGATAAGCATTTCTATTATAACCCTATCCTTCAACATATATAAGTAGGATGGTTCAATTCGCAGCAGCTTTACATTTATGAACCCACTTTACGCACCGGAGCCAAGCATTGAATGAACCTCCCCGCCCTGAAAGTCTGCACGGCAGTCTTCACAGCGAATAAAACGCTATACATTTTATTTACGTACAGTCCATAATGTTCTTGAACAAGTCCGGTATGAAAATAGCTCCCCCTTCATAATTTTCGTGTAAATATAAAGTTGCCGGCAGCCACATTCAGGCCTATAATAGGAAGGTGATTTTAGTATACTATTGCGAAGAGGAGTTTGATATGACGGGTAAGTCAAAGCGTACCAGACGGGGAATAATTTTCGCGGTGATAACAATGCTAATTTTTCTGGGTTGTAACGAGCCGGAATTCGATCTGATGCAAAGTGTCATTTCAATGCCGACCGGATTGGATAGGGGACACGCCGGATTAGCTACGTTGTCGCGGCTGGCCACGCTGACCGTCAGCGTAGGCGAACTTGAGCCGGCTTTTGACCCGTCCCGTTTCAGTTATACGGTTAAACTCCCCGCGAACACTCCCTCCGTTACGGTGGAAGCTACGGCGGCGCAGCTTCGCGACACTGTTACTTTTGAAGGCGGCCTGCATACCGTTAATCCAAGCCAGACAAGTTATATAACGGTACACGTAGGTTCGGGCGCTTCGACAGCCCATTATGTAATAAACTTTTTGGTTGACGGGCAGGAACTCCTTCCGGCCTATCTTGTAGAACTTACCGTGTCCAGCGGCTCAACGATTAAGCCGGATTTTGAGAAAGAATGTACCGAATACGAGGTGGATGTTCCATACAATGCCTCTGAAGTCATGGTACTGGGGCAGGCGGAGGAGACGACTCAATTTGTGGCATACACGCCCGGCGCAAAAGTCTTGCTGACCGGAAAAGAGGAAGAGGACACAGCCGAAATCACGGTTTACGGGCCGGGGTTTTCGGATACAGTGTATAAATTGAAATTTAAGTACGGCGATCCGCGCTCTGCCAAACTGATAATGATAAAATCAACGGCGGGGGCGATAGACGGAGCCCCGTTTTTTAACCCTGATAAAAAAACTTATAACTTGATAGTCAGCCAACCCAGCGATCCTGCGAATGTGGAATTGACCGGCATACCGGAAGTATTTACCCACACAGTTGAATATGATCCTGCTAAAAAAGCATCCGTGGCAAACGGTAGCAGCGTAAAGTTGTCGGTAAACGGCAGCGCCGGTTATATAAAAACCGAATATACGGTAAACATTGTGCCTTCCTCGAAGGAGTCGGTCTACCTTACCGGTATGAGTTGTCCCCTTGGAGAGGATAACTCATATTTTGAGCAGATAGGCCCCAATGCTAATGCCAGCGCCGATCCCGTTTTTGTGCAGACGCATACCCAGTATATACTGCATGTGCCCCCGAACACGCCTGCGGTAACGGTCGTGGCTCACGCGGATGATGATGCCACAATCCAGTATTACAGTTACGATGGGAAAACGGACGGCTCTGTAGTTCTGTACCCAAATATAGCTGGTACGCCCCAGCTCATTATAACTGTGTCAAAAGAAAACAGAGTATCGACCACTTATACCGTAAACTTTGGAGTTGGGCCTAACGGCGATGCGATTCTGAGTAAGATAAAACTTATCGGCGGGGCGAAATTTGTAAAAAACAACGGGACGGAATTGCTGAACCCCGCAGCGGAAATAGAAAACCCGGAAATGGAAGGCGTTTTTGATGTTACAGTTCCCTATGGAATGCAGGCTTTGATTGTCAACGCGATACCGGCCTCAGACTTTTTCATAACGACATTCGAAATAACAGTGGGAGCAACATCGGATACATTGAAACAAAGTTATATTGCCCAGCCGGAAAAGAACGCATCCAATCCTCATTATAAAATGGTGCTGACCGTCTCAGGCGGAGACGGCTGGACATCGCACTCTTACACTCTGAACATCAATGTTGATACCAAAGTTACGCTTACAGGTGTCAATATAAACGCTATACCACAGAATATTACCGGTTTGATAGAGTCATCTTCGATGTCGCCGTCTTACGAAGCTATCGGCAAGCCTGAATTAAAGAAGACGTTTTCATTGGAAGTAACGAGTCCCAACGAAACCACTGTCGAATTTTCCGTGAACGGAAAGGCGCTCGGAACCGATTATACCATGACCAAAGAAGGTCCCAAAACAACGCTTTCGGGGCTAAAATTTGAAAACAGAGGCGGCCTTATAACCGTAGGCATAACGCTTAAAAGCGGCTCCGGTTATAAGAGCGAATATTTGGTAAATATGCGCTATCCCGACGCTTACTATGTAAAATCAACCGGATCCGATGCCCAAAACGGCGAAACATCTGAACAGGCCTTTGCGACATTGAGCAAGGCAATTACAGCCGCGATTGCTAACAAAATCGATAAAGTTGTAATAGAAGGCGAGTTGACGAGCGCGGGCGGGGACGCTTACGGAACCGGCGATGCGAACTCCACGTTTACGATTAACGCCTCCAACACTGAAACGCTGACAATAAGCGGCGGGGTAAATCAGGCAAAACTGAAGGCCGGCACCGGTAAACGGACGCTCACCATAAACGGATCGTCCAATGTTGTTCTTGAAAATATGATTGTTACGGGCGGAGACACCAGTAACAATGGCGGCGGCATACTTATTTCAGGCAGCGCCGGCGTTAAGTTAGAAACCGGCGCGGTGATAACCGGAAACAAGGCTGGCAGCGGCGGCGGCGTGTACATGGATTCTACGAAACCGCTCATCATTAGCGCAGGCGCGTTGATAGAGGACAATACGGCGACAAATAACGGCGGTGGTTTGTATATAAATAACGCCCGCACGGTAAACATGGAAAGCGGCGGGATAAACAGAAACAATGCAACCGGTAATGCATCCGGTACTGGGGTGGTGAATGGGGAGGGGGGGGGCGTGTACATAGCCGGAACTCTTTCGATGACCGGAGGTGTGATAGCAGCCAACAGCGGCGTGGAAGGCCGCGGCGTTTATAATAACGGGATATTTAAAATGGATGGAGCGGCGCAGGTTGAACAGGGAAACGATGTCTATCTGCCAGATACCAAAACCATAGATGCAGGTGATGCTCTCGCGCAATATGCTCCGCCAAACGCGGCTGCCTGTATAACGCCGAATAGTCCTTCGGAGAACGGTGCGATAACACTTTTAAGCGGCTCGTTAGGAAAATATAAATCATTTGCGGTAAGTGCGCTGGGCGGAATTCCGTACTATGTTCACAACGATGGAAAATGTTACACAGCCTATTACCATGTAAAAAGCGGAGGTGTCGATACCAACAACGGTTTAAAAGATGCCACAGCGTTAAAAACGCTGGAAAAAGCGGTAGAAAAAGTCAAAGCTAACGATAGCCGCATTAAAACCATAGTGGTTCACGGCACGTTAGAGGGAGAGGCGAACTCCGATTCTGGCTTTTTTATTCAAGATGCCGGGAACATAACGATACAGGGCGTCGATGATGCCTATCTGAAGCCTGCCGGCGCACGGCGCGTTATTTATATCACATCGACTACGAATGGACAATCAAACGTCTATTTTACGAACATAAAGATAAGTGGCGGTAACGGGCAGAGTGATGGTGGCGGGATATACATGGCAGGAGCTGGGTCTACTGTAACGCTTGGGCCGGGTTCTGAGGTAGCTGAAAATCATACCCGCAACAGCGGTAAGGGCGGCGGCGTTTATATAAACGCCGCTACATTGAATATCGTTGCCGGAGCGATTAGAGCGAACAGAGCCTATGATTCTACCTCTAATAATAGTGAAAAAGGCACAGGCGGCGGCATCTATATGCAGGGCGGCAATTTGAATATGACGGGCGGAGTGATAGGCGGAAAAATAAGTAATACAAATGGAGGCAGTGTAGACTGGGACCTTGCCGATAATGTCAACACTGACGGTTATATGGACGGGAGAAAAGACGGCAATCGCGCCGCCAATGCTGGCGGAGTTTATATCAGTTCGGCTTCGGTTTCCTTGGATTCGGGGGCACTCATTCAATTCAATAAGTCTGAATATGGAAGTAATAATCAAGGTGGCGGCGGGCTATATGTCACATATGCCAATGTTACGCTCAACGCCGGTTCAAAGATAAACTATAATTATGCCGCACAGGACGCGGGCGGTGTATTTGCTAAAACCGGCGCTGTCGTAACCATAAATGAGGGTTGCGAGATAAGTTACAATACGGCTACATTTGGCGGTGGTGTTTATCCACAAGCGGGTGGAGAAATTATATTAGATAAAGCAAAAATAAATTATAATCATGCTTTGGGTGGCGGCGGCGGCGGCGCGTATGTTTATGACAATGCAAAGCTGACAATAAAGAATTATTCAGAGATATCAAAAAATACAGCGCTAACCAATGGTGGCGGTCTCTGTGTTAATGAATACCATGTCTATGGCCCTATTACAATTGATGCTACCAGCAAGATATATGGAAATAATGACACTGAATATGAGAACACTGTTGGTAGTGACGGAAAAGCTTGTTATCTAGAAGGCAATTATTCTGGTGGTAGTTCAAAAACATACAATTCTACAGTGTCGAACATAAATTTTCAACGTTATTAGCGTGCTATAGTTCCTCCAACTCATCGTCAACGCCGGCGGCCTTATCGTCCGCCGGCGGCGCGTTGTCCTCTTCCGGCTGTAGTGAAGGCGGTTTGAGCCCGTAAAGGGCGCGGACATCTTCAATCGTGGCCGGAAATACCTGTATCTCGCCCTGTTTTGTCCGCAGATTTATCAACGCAAACAGCCGCAGCGGTTTTACCCGCCCCTCAATAAGAAGCGGCTGCATTTCTTGGACGATAACGTATTTATGTATCAAACGCCATGCGCCTTCGGTCAGCAGTATGTCCGTATCAAACGCCGCATTTTGCGCCTTAGCTATGTCCGCGTTGATAGTCTCTTCACCCATCAATGTGTGGAATGAACGCTCGCCGCAATCCGCGATTCCGGCGATAAATTCGCCGCTGCTAATGCCGCACAAAAATCTTACGCTGTCCATGCCCGCCGCAGTGCGCTTTTTGTTGAGCTCGTACATGGATACGCGCATCATCAACGCGCAGCGCGCACAGTTTAGCGCGTCATGCTCCGCGCTGCCGCTAGTCGCAAGCGCCCCCCAATGCGCCATGACAAGACCGCTCGAAAACAATTCCAAACAGCCGCTCGTTTTTTTTACGCCGGCATCCACGCACACGTTAAAACTATTCAAAAGTTCTACGGCATCTTTGGGATTTAAGCGTTCCGTAAAATAGTTAAACGATTCTATTTCAGGCAAAAGTATACTGACTTTTTTATATTCCGCTTCAACAGGCAAATCGCCGCTCAGACTTTGCTGGGCAAGCGGCATATCGGCAAAACGGCTTACGATTTCCAGTTTGTGATTTGTTTCGTCAAATAGTTTCAGCCTTTTCAACGACTCGCCGATACTTTTTGTTGAAGATAAAATTATAACTGCTAAAAAAAACAACGCGCAGACGGCTATAGCCGCGGAACGTTTTGCCGCGAAAACAAAATCAGCCAGCGCCGAATCGTATGAAATCTCTGAAATCAGCACGGCGGGGGCAGCAGTCAACTTACTGTACGCACCCAGCGTCCGCCGGCCGTCTTCCAAAACATAACGCTCGTTTCCGGTATTTGAGCGGTCTGCCAGCAGGTTTCTAACAAAATGTAATGTGGAAATATTTACGCCGCCCCGCAATAAAGTGCGTCCTGAATCGATAAGAATATCGCCCGCTGTGTTGATACAGCACGTTACGCGGGCGCCGGTTTTGAAAATTTCGTCCAGCTTCGCGGGCTGAAAAAATATAACTGCCGCGCCGCTTCGATAAGGAAAAAACATCGCCAATGTCTGAGTACCGAATATGCTTTCGCAGTTTAATACAGACTCTTTGTTACGCGCCGCCGCATCAAGCGCGTCCATGTGTAATTCCGTAAAAATATCGACTAAACGTGGATTTAAGCCGCCGCTCCGGAAAAAATTTTCGTTGATGAATGTCAGCGAAGAATTGTTTTTTAACGGCGCGTCATAAAACACAAGAGCCGCAATGTTGGGATTGTTCGCAAAAAATAAAAACGGCAGATTACCGGCGGCCTGCGCCGTATAGCCTCCGCCCGAATTTATCGCCGCCGCGTCTACGGTTTCCAGCAATGTAATTGAGGCTGAACGCATGGAGGAAAAAAAAATATCAAGCGCGGCGGCAGCCTGCCTGTTTGATGAGGCGTTTTCAGCCTCTGCGCCCTCAAGGGTCTTGTCGTACAAAAGTTTACCGGCAGCCGCGAGTACCACGCAAAGCGAAAAAATACACGCAATCAGTATTAAACGCGGATATTTTTCTCCGGCAGCCTTTTTTTTATTAACATACGTTACCATCGTCAGCGCGCCAATTTAATGTTTTTTGGCATCTTCCCGTTCCTGCATCTTTCTATAATAACCGCCCAGCTTAAATACTTCGTCAACATTTTTTGCAAAAATTTTGCCTTCGTACAAGCCGACAACCCTGCTGTTATCCAAAAGCTGATTAGTGATATATTTGTGATCATTGGGCGGAATAAATGCCATCTTCATCAATTCATTCGTTCCAAAATTAAATACATGGGAGTTCCCTTTAGACTGTTCCACATTTTCTTTTTCAAGAGTAATCTCTAAATAATTGTACACGCGCCCCAACGGATTTTTTATCATGGCGTTTGTGAGCTGCTTATCGCTGAACCAGATACGTTCCGACAGCATACGTGTTACCCTCGCAATAATCTGCGGATTCTGCTTTGCCATCGACTCAAAATTCTGTTTTAGCAGCACCATCAAAACCGTTCCTTCCATGACGACAGCCGAAGCCGAGCGCGGTTTATCGTCCAATATCGCCATTTCTCCAAAAATTTCTCCGGGCTTAAGTATCGCCAATATCACTTCCTTCCCTTTGAATACCTTTATAATTTTTATAGCGCCTTTTTGAAGGACATATAGTTCCTGACCAAACTCGCCCTCGGCAAACACTAAAGCGTTCTTGCGGTAAAAACGTATGAATTTATCGGCTCCAACCTCATAACTGTCGGCTTTGGAGGCTATGAGAGTCTTTGCTCTTTCCTCAGCCTGCTTTGCGTATTCTCCAAGTGGGTAACATTCCGTATAACGCGAATATATATACCGCGCCTGCTGCAACATATTCAACTTATGGTAATATTCACCTGTTAAAAACAGCGATCCCGACATATCTTCATAAGTGTCATCTTTATTTTTGCTGCCCGTTTTGGTTTTTGTGGGGGACGAAAACGCCGACAGCGCATTGTTAAGAAAACGCATACGCCGCGCAAACTGTTGGATTATCTTTATGGCAACCGGAGTATTGAACTGTATCAGCCCCTCGAACTGGGAACGTTGAACGGCAAGCAATGTAACATCGGTTACAGCTTGAGCGGTTTCAATTTGGCTGCGCTGCGACATGGAGGACACAACCCCGATAAAATCACCCGGCCCTACTACGTACTGGGAATCTTCCGCTGGAATCTGCACTGATCTGGTAATTTTTACAAAACCCTCCCGTATCACAAAAAAACGCGCCTCGTCACGTTTACCTTCTATGAGTATATACATATCTTTCCTAAAATTAACCAGCGAGAGCTGGGGTGCGCTAACCATAAATACCTCTAAAACTCCCAAAACGAGCTATATTACTTTAACGCAGATGGTATAAATATGCTAGTGTCCGGCTAAAATGCGGGGACGACAGGCGGCGGCAGCCTTTTGCCGCGTATTGCACTGTCAACGACAGTATTGCACTTGCATTTTTCACTAAAATTAGTATAATTATTGACAGTGAATCGTATCAACTATGCCATCCTGGTGCTTGGTATAATTTTTCTGTATAACTGCGCCGCGCCGCAAAAAAATTCTGAAACCGGCGGCCCCTACTATAACGGCGGCGGCGGAATCGGCTTAAAAATTGTTATACCGGCGCTCGATACAAAAAATTTTTTTGACGCGGAAGGCTGGCTGTCAATCTTTGTTCAAGGCGTATTGACCGATGATTTTACAAAATACTCGGCTATAACGGTAATTGACCGCCAAAATCTGGACAGGCTTCTCGCCGAACAACAGGAATCTTTGTCCGGCAATTATTCCGGTAACAATTATATAAGCATAGGCAATTTGACAAACGCCGAATTTATTCTTGCCGGTTCGATTATACAGATAACAGAAAATCTTTACGATTTGGAACTAGCCGTTACAAAACTTGAAACCGGTGAAAGGTACGCATCGTTTAGAAAAAGCGCATCAATGGAACAACTGCGGTATGGAATCGTTATTAAAGAAGCCAGCGCCGAATTGCTCGAACAGATGGGTGTAGAACTTACGCCTTACGGGAAAAAATCCTTGCTCGCGGCATCCAATCTGAGCGGTGAGGCTGCTCTCGCAAAGGGAATAACGGCGCAAAACGGCGGGCTTTTCGCTGAGGCGTTTTCATACTACTTTGAGGCCGCGTCTTTAAGCGCCGCCTATACAGGCACGGATTCCGCCCATACAGGCACGGATTCGCCTGAAAGTATCGAAAGGTTGAACCGCCTTTCCGCTGAAATATCAAACGGCGCTCTTGGAATTGACATAATCAGCGATATTGAACAGAGAAAACGTTGGATTCAAATTATACGGGACTGCGCCGCCTATTTTAAGCTGAATCCGCCGTTTGAAATTATTTACGACCCTGAATTAACGCAGATAGGATATACGGATTACGGCGGCGAGCGAGTGAATCTGTCGCTGAAATTAGCGGTAAAACCTATCGATATTAGATTCAAAATATTAAACGAGATTCTGACCGGACTAAACAATACAAAAAAACGCGCTTCGTGGGGGCTTGGTGAATGGCCGGTTGAAAATATGGAGCCGTTTGATACTTCCACTGTTTTATTGAGTGAAGATAAAACTTTTGATTTTAAGATAGACGCGGCGGTTTTAAACAACTCAGGCAGAATTATTTGTAAAAGCGGCGTTGAATTAAAAGTGCTTATCAATTTTGAAAGTGATAATACTATTATTATTCCAGAACAAGAAATTGGATTTATATATTTTGAAAATATAAAAATAAAAGAAATGCTGGGCGGTTTACTTGTTAAATTCACAAAAATAAACGGCGTTGATAGGGGCAGAAAAAATATATCCGGTAATATTCCTGTAATACAGGTAAGAACGGCGTTTGAAACCGATAAACAGGATTGGGAACGCACGTGCGAAACATATAACAACAAAATTAAAGAAGATTATGTTTTTTACAAAGATGAAAACGGCGGCATTGTTATAAGGGATTATATCGGATTTGAAAAAAATATCAGGCTTCCTAGTCATATAGACGGAGCGCAGGTGCATCAAATATCTGGAAAAGCATTTTTTGACAAGGCGTTGACCTGCGTAATAATTCCGTATGGAATACGAGTTATAGGCCGGTCAGCTTTTGAAAACAACAGATTAACTATATTAAAATTACCGTCCAGCATATCAACAATTGGCGATGACGCTTTTCGCGGAAACAATTTTAATAAAATAACGGTATTCGCAAATATTTCCATATTTCAAATTGATCATATAACTCGTAAAATCAGCAGTCTTTATTACAACGATATGCACACAAACCGCTATGTTACCTACTATGAAAAAGATGGAAAATGGCGGCGGCAATCATTAGAGTTGTTCAAAAACTTCAGTTTTTGAACAACTTCCGCTTAAAAACGGCAAACAGCCGCGCATTTTTCGCAGCATTTTGCACAACATTTGTGCAGCAGTTGCTGCAGCTTGTGAGAGAACCCATAAGGTCCATGCCGCCGCGTACACTTGCAAGTGAAAAAATATGAAGGTAAACTAGGGTATGCCTGAAAAAAAATTTACGGTGCTTGATATTATCGGGCTTAACCTCAAGGAACACGACTCGCTGGATTTGCGCTGCCTTTGCGGGCGCAAAGGTTTGTCCCGGAGTATCAGTATTCCAGAAGTAAACAGGCCCGGCCTCGCCCTGTCCGGTTTTTTTGAAGTTTTTGCCAATGACAGAATTCAAATTTTCGGGCGCGGCGAGGTGGCTTACTTAAAAAAAATGGTTGTCGAGAAAAATACGGCTTCCGTGAACAGATTCTTTGATTACAAGATTCCGTGTTGTATATTTACGTTTGGCCTCAGTCCAGAGCCGTTCTTTATTGAGGCAGCGGAAAAGTCTGACTGCCCCATCCTTTTAACGAGCCTCAATACTACCGAATTCGTAGTGCGTATACTGCGTGTGCTGTCAACTATATTTGCCCCTCAAAAGACGCTGCACGGCGTAATGCTTGAAGTGCTTGGTATGGGGGTGCTGTTGCTTGGGGAATCCGGCGTTGGAAAAAGCGAAATTGCGCTTGAATTGATAAAGTCCGGCCACAGGCTTATAGCGGATGACGCTATAAAAATACAATGTATAAACGGCAATGTTCTTGTGGGAACCGGCGCAAACAAAATTATCGGCCACCACATGGAAATACGCGGGCTTGGCATTATCAATGTTACGCACTTGTTCGGCGCGGGCGCGATTCGGGACCGTAAACAGATACAGCTTGTGATAGAGCTTGAAGACTGGGACCCTAAAAAAAATTATGACCGTCTGGGCAGCAGGGATGAATTTATAAACTTGCTTGGTGTAAGCGTTCATAAACTTACGGTGCCTGTAAAACCGGGCCGCGACTGCTGTATAGTCATAGAAACGGCGGTGATGAACGAGCGGTTAAGAATCATGGGTTATAACTCTGGAAAGGAATTTGAGCGTAACATACTTAAATGGATAGAAAGTGAGCGGGCGAGTTCTGTGTATTTTGGGCAGAATGATATAACATAATTGGAGGGATGCGATAATGGTTGAGGAAATTGTAAAAGTCGTAAACAGAGCTGGTATTCATGCGCGTCCGGCATCGTTGTTAGTAGGAATGACGAAAGATTTTAAGGCTTCGATATACTTTGAGCAGGGATCTAACCGTATCAACGCAAAATCGATTCTGGGTATCATCACACTGGGCGCCGTATACAACAGCGAAATAAAAATAATAGCTGACGGAGAGGATGAGAGAGAGGCTGTTGACCGGCTTTTACGCTTATTCTCCTCAAAATTCGAAGAGGAATAAACTAGCAAGGGCGGGGAGGTGCCGCTCACTTTACCGGCACAATCTCTGCGACAAGGAGGGGGGGAGGGGGGCTGGTGAAACGCGATATGCACACGGCCAGCCCCTCTTTTCTATAAAATTATTCGCTGAACTTGAAGTTTACTATTACAATGCCCGAGCCGCCTTTCCCGCCTGGGCCGCCGCTGCCGCCTGCACCGCCTCCGCCGCCGTCTCCAAAACCATCGTTGCCATTTTTGCCTTTATTGGAACCGCCGCCTTTCCCGTAAGTGGCGTTTGCGCCGCTTATATCGCTGGTAAAATTGGCGCTGCCACCACCGCCGCCGGTTACTCCGCTGTTGCTTGCCGCGCCAACCGCTCCATAAAAGGTGAATCCTTGAGCGTCGGAATTTTGTTTAACCTTTCCGCCGGCAAAAGTTGCCGTGCCGGATCCTGCGCCGCCGCCGCCGCCTGAACCGCCGTCGAGTCCCCGTCCTTCTGAGGAATTTCCCGCGCCGCCTCCGCCGCCGCCATGCGCTTTGACGGAACCATACGAGGAATCGCCGCCTGATACGCCCCTCTTGCCGCCGCCGTTTCTATTTCCCGCGCCGCCTGCTCCGCCGCCGCCTACCGTAATGTTTGTCGTATCGAGTATTTTCACCGATTTGCTTAAAGCAACGCCGCCTGAGCCGCCCCCGCCTCCGTCATCATTTGTGCCTGAACCGCCGCCGCCGCCGCCCCCGCCGGCTATCAGTGCTTTGCCTGTTAAGTTAGCGGGATAACGGCCTAAATCGAATTTCAATGTATGACTCCCTGTTGATGTAAAAGTATGTACTTCACTCCATGTCGCGTTCACGCCGGAACCGGTCTTTATAAAATCAATTTTATTCCCGCCTGCGGCCATCTGTTTGTTAGTCGAATCTTTTGTAAATTTTATCGTGTAAGTTTTGGAAAAAGCGCCGTTTGGCGTTATTACCGTGAATGATGCGATGCTGCCGCCGCTGGTACTGTAACTGTTGAGCGGCATCGTTACGGACGGCGTTGAAATGACCGGAGCGCCGTAACTGGATATAGCGGTAATGCTTACAATGACAGGCTCATCCACAAATTTAGGAATTGACACTGTGTAATTCAGCGTGTCGCCTGAGATAGTTTCATTTACTTTTGCGTTGACGGAACCGTATTTTGCCGTGATTCCCGTTATGGCGACCGTTCCGGCATCCCACCTTGCGTAAACCTTTTTATCAGCCGTAAGAATATCGCCGGTTTGCAGTTGAATTCCTCCGCTCGCCGCCGGCGTGTCGTACCATCCGTTAAACGCCCAGTCCGCTCGTGCGGGGGCGGCGGGAAACGAAGCTATTGCCGCAGGATATGTCCGCGTTACCGTTGTATGCGGCGTTCCGGTTCCGTCATTACTGTGATATTCCAGCGAATAAACATTGCCTTCCCAGTTTGGGGTTACGGTAATATCGCCGGTAATTTCCGTGTTGACGGTAAATTCGCCGCCGCCTGAGTACCATTTTGTGTCGCTGTGGTAATGTTCTTTTGAGCCCGTTCCTTCTTTTTGAATAGTTTCCAGCGTGGTGAGTTTGTTCACGGGGTATGTTACCGTTTGTTTTAAGTCCGCCGAGCCGTTCTGCTTATCGAATGTTACGGTGTATGTGTTTCCCTTCCACTTCGCGTAAGCGGTAATATCACCGGGTATATCTGTTGACGCGGTTAATTCATGCTCCGCGCCGCCGTCGTCATGGTAATACCATTTACCGTCAACCGGTGTATAGTGAGGTCTCTGCCCAACAGACGGAATAGCGCCGTCAAGTTTATATTCTTCGCCGTCTAGTTTCGCGTACATTGACGTAATGTCCCCGTTTTCGTATGGCCTAAACGTTATTTTACGCGAATCATTCGGCCTATTCTGCCATAGCGCGTACACGGTGATGTTTCCCTCTACAGGGGTAACGCCGGCGATAAACCGCGTTTTGTCATCGGAAGATGGCAACGCGGCATAAGTGTCCGTATCAATGTTGATATTTGCCTTTTGCTCTGTAAACCATCCCAAAAATCCGTCGTATCCGTCCGGCGGCGAAGGCGTTTTGCCGCTATTTAATGTAACAGTGTTCGGATGGTCTATTGAGTATGTGTAAGTTTCATCGGATGAAGGTTCGCCGGCGCTGTTTTCCCCGCCATTAAAATCGAATGTTACCGTGTATTCATTTCCCACCCAATGCCCGTAAACGGTAGTATTTTCCGTACTGTATCCTGAAAACACATCGCCATCCGATATTTGCGTAAACCATACCGTATTGGAAGGCTGATTCTTGTCGTCTACCGCGTGGTAATGTTCTGGCCCGCCCTTTAAACGTGGAAGTTTTTCTATTTTATAGCCATTTTTTGCGAGAGCCTGACGCTTGAAGCCGCGTGCGCCATTTGTCCAATATGGCACAAAAGTTATAATTACAGAATCTTCCGCTAATTCCTGCCACCATGCGTAAAGCGTTGTGTTTTTTGAAAGTTTTATATTTCGCGTAAAGATGCCTTCATCGGGAATTTTCGCGCTGGCAGCCAGATATGGCGGGTTTTCGGAATTTTCCTGTCCGTCAGGCAGCAAGTCAACCTGCGTTTCCTCGTCTGAGTCGTCCGCGCTCTCTGCTTCGGAACGCGATATATTTTTCGCAGGCTGCGGTCTGTCATACCAACCTAACAGCAACATTCCACTGCGCTCTATATATATGTCCGGCAAATTTACCGTTCCGTCAGCATTGATTACATTTTTCCAGTAAGCGTCTGAATCGTTGATAGTCCATTCACCGCCTTGCGGATCAAAAGTAACGTTGAAGCCGGGCGCGCCTTCGGCGCTCGATCCACCGCCCTTTTTACCATTATCTTTGGTCAGGCTGTCACCGCCGGACGATGCATCCGAAGCGTCGCCGCAGCCTGCCAAGATAATAACCAACATGGATATGACCACCATAGTCAATCCTCTAAATTTATTCTTTATCATAAAGAATCCTCCAAAAACCGCCGGATAGCGTATGATAAAGCCTTCGCGTTAAACGAAAGCTCAGATTTTTCTGAAGAAAAATCTGTGGGGGTAAGAAATTATATACCGCATGGATTTATGCTCCGCAGTTTATGACAAATTTTAAATTTCGCTTTGGGCGTCGTATCGCCTCCACGCATTAAAAAAAATAATTATGTCAAAACAGGTAACCGGTGTTTGATGTTGAACAAACCGAATAAAATACAATGGACTTGTTCAAGAACCTTATGAATTGTAGATAATTGGTTCCCTCACAAGCCGCAGCAATTGCTGTGCAACTGCTGTGCAAAACGCGGCATTTGCTGCGTTTTTTAAGCGGAAATTGTTCAAAAACTGAAGTTTTTGTGAATAGTTCTAATTTCTGGAGATTGAATTCCGGTTAATAAAATGCATGATTTTTCCTCAATCACGGTTAATATTATAATATCTTCATACAAGCAATATATGGAAAACAGCGAAACGTGGCAAGTGCGGTCGTGATATACGGCTGATAATTAATGAACAAGTCTACTATTCCACGGAAAATTGAACATTGCGGGTTTCGCCGCCGCAGAGTACGGTAAGCGTATGATTTCCGCGTTCAAGGGGTAGAAAAAATTTGAAGGGACGGTTTACAACACGCTTTACTCCGTCATAAAAAACTTGTAATTCGTTATCCCTGCCGCCGTTTACCTCGACAGGAATGACATTCTGAGCATCACCAGACAAAGCATCCGCAGATGAAGCGGCAAAAAACACAAAGCCGTCGCGGGGCGTAACGATGACAAGCTCGCCGCTGCCGTACTCCACCATCCCGCCGCGTCTTGACGCAAGAAGCCAGCCTTGATACTCGGCGGGGTATTTCGTTGTTACGCGCCCGTTTTCAATCCGGTGCCAGCCGCAGGGTGGAGGGGGGGACAGGGGGGTGGTATACTCGTAAAGAACCGCTGTGCAGGCTTCCGTTGGTGAGAGGCCGGAGACGGCGCAGACAGGTCTTTTTACAAAACCTTCCGGTTCCTCAAACTCAAGCCCAGACGCGGATGATTCAGGCGGCATGGAATTTTCATGCAGAAAAGCAAGGCTGTCGCGGGCTATCGCGGCGGGAACGGAACTGCCTGTTTTGCCGATGACGGTTTCACCCGAAAAATTTCCCATCCAGACAGCGGCTGTAAAGCGGCGCGAGGCGGCAAGCGCGACAATACTTTGATACTGGTTCGCGGTTCCCGTTTTTACAATCAGCGGAAAACCGGCGGTAAAGTTACGCGCCCGCCCAAACGCGAGGTAGCGCGCCTCATTGTCCGACAAAAAAGCGCATATTACCCGCGCTGTATCCTCCGAAATCACCCTTTCCGCCGGAACAGTCTTGTTTTCACTGTTTTCACCGCGTTCATCATCCTCATGCCGCAAAAGAAATTGAACGCTCAGCAGAGTTCCATCATTTGGAAACACGCTAAATGCCCGCGCCAATTCGAGCAGGCTTACCGGCGCGCCGCCAAGCGCAAGTCCAAGTCCGGCGGCATCTCCTCCCGCCTCACCGCCGAGGCTGTCAAAGCCGAGTTTCAGCAAAAAATCACTGTAATTTTTAACGCCTAGCCTGTACAAAAGTTCAACGGCGGGAATGTTCAAACTTGAGGCCAGCGCCTGCCGGAACAGAGCCGGGCCGTTAAATCGGTTGTTAAAATTCTGCGGGATATAAATTTCCCCGCTGCCGAAACTTACCGGAACATCGGCAAGCACGGTATTCGGTTCAAAGCCACGCTCAAGCGCGAGCGCGTACAATAATGGCTTCATGCTGCTGCCCGGCTGGTTGAGCGCAAGAACGCCGTCTATTTGCCCACCATCCGAATCCATGAAAGCGGCGCTGCCCACCCAAGCCAAAACCTCGCCCGTCCTGTTCTCCAAAACGATGGCCGCGCCTTGATTCAGCCGTTCCATGCCATAACGCTCCACATTTGCCGCGATAACTCTCTCGATATAACGCTGTAAATGAATGTCAACGCTCAAATTCAGCTCCGGCGCTGCCGCCGGAGCGATTTTTTTTATCAGAGGGCGGCTCAACGCGCCTTGTTTTTTGAATTTTATTCCAAAATCCGTAGGTCCAAGCGCCGCCAAGCTCAAGATGTGGCGTATCAGATGGGGAGTCTCAAACGGATAGTCAAAACGCTTGGCGTATTTCACCGTAAAATCCCAATCTTCGTCCGTTATTGCGGCAAAGGCTGGAAATCTTTTTTGATGGGCGGGAGATTTTGTGAATCTTTTTTGCAGGGTTTTCGCCGCGTTTTTACATTCCACCGGATTCTGAAGCGGATTGTAGGTGGACGGCCTGCGCGGTATCACGGCAAGGCAGAAAATTTGCGCCGGCGTAAGCATACCGGCCTCTGCCGAAAAGAAATTACGCGCCGCGGAGGCAAGCCCTTCGGTTTGTGAACCGAAGGGGCTAGAATTCAAATACAATTCCAAAATTTCATTTTTTGTAAGGCGCGTTTCAAGACGCAGCGCGTTTACCGCCTCGGCGATCTTTCTACCCAGAGCGCCGCCGCCCTTATCCGCCGCTATTATCCGCGCAAGCTGCATCGTTATTGTGGAGGCGCCGCTTACCCGCCGTCCCGCCGACAGATTTTGAAACGCGGCGCGTGCTATCGAAAATAAATCCACGCCAAAGTGATAGTAAAAACGCTCATCCTCAGCCGCGATAAAAACACTGGCGGTGCCGTCCCGCAATTCGCCAAGTGAAACATATTCCCGCCTAACTCCGTCTTTTACCGGAATTATTTGCAGCAGAATCCCGTTACGGTCGTATACTCTCGTGCTGATAGTCCGTTCCAAAAACGCTTTCAATTCAGGGTACGGTGTCAGACGCAGCGTCAAATAGAGCGCCGGCAGCGATACGATTATGATTCCAGCCGTCTTTATCAATGTTCTAAATTTAATTCCCATACTTTATACTTTACAAAATTAGGCATAAAACATAGTAGAGTTGTTTAGGGAAGCACTGATTAACTTGAAGCCTCGCCAGCATAGCTGGCGCATCAGCGTCGCCTTAAGGAGCCAAGCTCATTTCATTACGCAAATGTGTCAACTTCGTTGACATTCGCATTAAAGCAGCACTGATTGCGTCAACTACGTTGACGAATGCACACTCGCATAAATCAGTGCTTTCTTAGCGGTTAAAATCTGCATCTTAATCGCTAAAATTCGCTTTAACTGGAAGTCTTTTAAATACAAATTGTTGGTGTGTTATAAAAGAATTATATGTGAACCGTGGCCAGGCATCATTCCTGACCACGGCTAATTTACTTACTACGCGACATAAACCTGCAATTTTTGTTGACGCATCGGGTGTTGCAGCCGTTTTATGGCTTTCTTTTCGATCTGCCGTATCCGCTCTTTAGTTAGATTAAAGCGGTCGCCTATTTCACGAAGCGACATTTGAATCGAATCGCCGATACCAAAACGGTAACGTATAACGGCGGCCTCTTTCTTATCAAGTGTATCCAGGACAGCCTCTATATCCTCGCGCATGAGGCTCTGTTCGGCAAATTCATAAGGTGTCTGATATGTTTCATCCTCAATATGGTCAGCGATAATACAAGAATCTTTCTCTGAATAAACAGGAGTATCCAGAGAAACCATCTCACGACTCACATTCAACAATCGGTTGACATGGGACGCGCTCATATCAAGCGCGCGTGCGATTTCATTTATTTCTGAATCTGTAGATTCATTGCCTTGCAATTCAGTTTTAGTGCGTTGTATGCGCAGCAATTCATCGGCACGATTCATTGGCAGGCGTATCATCCGTGATTTTTCAGAGATAGCCTTTAGAATAGCCTGCCTTATCCACCAAACCGCATACGATATAAAATGATAACCCTTATCAACATCGAAACGGCTTACAGCGCTCATCAAGCCTATATTTCCTTCACTTATAAGATCTGTAAGAGGCAAACCTTGCCCCTGATACCTCTTCGCGACATTTACAACGAAACGCAAATTAGCCCTGACCAGTCTGTTTAACGCATCCTGATCGCCCGCCGCGGCTTTACGGGCTATGGTATCTTCTTCTTCCCTTGTCAACAAGGGAATTCGGCTGATGTCTTTCAAATAAAGTGTCAAAACATTCTCGTCCGCTAGGGCGGAACGTTTATTCGCCATATTTCGCTTCTTGTTCATAGTAACCTCCTATACAACAAGTTATTATAATAAAGCAATAAGTATGCCAAGTTCGGGGTTGTTGTAATATTTCTCCATTTTTTCCTAAATTGTTATCCGGTATGAATTTATATTATCGGCAATTGATTTTTTTTTGCCACAAAAAGTGCTATTTTTCAATAAATTTTACTAATCGTGTAAATTTGACACATAGGGCTGTTTCAAAGTGATATATGTGTCAAATTGTTACTATTACGCTTCCAACCATACCAAAATCACTGCGCTACGGGGACTTACCATGCGCGAATTTTGAAGCTGAAGCCGCGTAAAAATTCGCAAATCTGCAATTCCTAAAATATTCTAACAATAATTTGAATTATGTGTTATATTTTCCGATAATAGGACTAAATTGTGTTTAAAAGGTATTGTTATATGAAAAATAGACGCCTGCTAATGTTGCTCACCGTTTTCATCATGCTTTTTTTAAGGCCGTTGTTTGGTTTTGCACAACAAAATCTGAGTGAACTCGCGGGTGATCTTGACGAACTTTCCAAAGATATAACCGGCGCCTTACCGTTTGTCGCCTCTATCGGGCTTATTTGGCCGGACAATTACATCGGGCAACTGATAGATATACCTCCGCACTGGGGTTTCGGGATAACATTGGGCACAACGACATTAAAACTTGACAAATTAAACACGTTATTAGAAAAATTTGGATTTGAAAGTGATGACGGGTTCATGGATAAACAGCTTATGCCGGCATATACCGTTGAGGCTCGTGTCGGAGGTTTCAGGTCGGTGCCGTTTGACCTGGGCGTTAAATGGGGCTGGCTGCCATATCTGCCTTTATTCAAAGATGACATAAACTATGAGTCCTGTGTATATGGCCTTGATTTTCGCTGGGAAATAATGCGGGATTGGGGTAGGATGCCTTCTATGTCTGTAGGTCTTGAAGTTGACCGCGCAACCGGCGGCCTGCGGCGCAAAAGCTCGGTGTCGCTACAGGAAGGAAGCCTAGGCCCCATAACTGTTTCAGGAGATGGCACGGCGGGCGCGGTTTGGGAGGCGTGGGTATTTGATCTAAAATTGCACGCCGCAAAAAAATTTTGGGAACCGCGCATTACCGTCTATGCCGGACTGCGTTTGGGCGCGGCGCTTACAAGAACCGGTTATCAGTTGGCGGGTGGCGGTGATATTACCATTAATACTTCCGGCAGTGTCGTCAAACTTGAAGATCTTGCCGGAAGTTCCCAGACGACTCTGGCGGACTCTTTGGCCTCCGCGTCCGGAAACGGCATGAAATTTGAAGTAACCGATGATGATATTACCGGTTGGATTGATTCTTACGGCGTTAATTTCAATACCTACGAAGGAATTTCCATTGAGTTTGAAGAAAATAAATTCAATATTAATATTGCGTTATTGGTAGACTTGCTTCACTTTGAGATTGGCGCTGTTATAGGGTTTAGATACCAACAGTAACGCCGTCGGTGATGTAATGGCAAAAATTGACGGAAGCCGGTATAGCGGCATTAAAGCGCTTATCATGGGACTGGGATTGCACGGCGGTGGGTTGGGGGCGGCGCGTTTTTTGGCCGCCCATGGAGCCGCGCTTACAGTTACCGACCTGCGCGGCAGGGATGTGCTGGAAAACTCAATAAAAGAACTGGATGATTTTGTGGCAAGCGCTGGAGGAATCCCCGTAAAGTATGTCCTTGAGAGGCACGATACGCAAGACTTTGCGAATGCGGATCTTGTAATAAAGAATCCGGGTGTGCGGCCTGATTCGCCTTTTTTGCGGGCGGCGCGTCATATCGAGACGGATATTTCACTGTTTTTGGCGCATAATCCGGCGCGACTTACGGCAGTAACCGGCTCGAAGGGTAAGTCTTTCACCGCTTCCGCCATACAATACACACTGCGGCAGGCAGCGCGGGCGGGATTCGGCGGCGGCAGGGCATTTTTGGGCGGAAATATTACGGTTTCGCCGCTATCTTTTTTGGAAGAATTGACTGAGGATGATGATGTGGTTCTTGAACTGTCAAGCTGGCAGCTTGGCGATCTGCCGCAGGGCCTTTTGAAGCCGCGTTCCGCCGTTATAACCGCGATAATGCCGGATCATCTTGACCGTTATGGCGCGATGGATGCGTATGTCGCCGACAAACGTGTAATTTATCAGGGGCAGGACCGCGGCGGGGCGACTATTGCAGGTGACGATGATTGGGGGCGGAGCTTTTTAAGCGAAACTCACGGACGGCCATACCGCTACTGTCGTAAAAAACCGCCTGCGCTGGACGAATACTCAGGCGGCGCGTTTTTTGACGAAGAAAGCGGCGCTTGTTTTGCGTGGGGGTCTATCGCATCTCTGAAAAAGGGCGAGACAGCCCAAATTGTGCCGGCCATAACCGCCGCGCCCGGTATTCATCAAAAAATGAATCTAATGGCGGCGGGGCTTGCCCTGCTTGATTTGAACATTCCGCCTGAGTTTATCAACGATTGCGCCGGGCGTTTTGGCGGTATTGAACACAGGCTGGAATTTTTTTACGAAAATGACAGGATTCGTTTTTATAACGATACCGCCGCGACTATTCCCGAAGCGGCTGCCGCCGCCGTCAGCGCACTGGTATCGCCCGTCGTGGTTACGGGAGGCACTGACAAGAATCTGGACTTTTCGCCGCTCGCCGCCGCGCTTTCTTGCGCGAAAGCGGTTGTATTGCTCGCGGGGACGGGCAGTGACAAACTCGCAGCCATGCTCAAAACTCGAAACATTCCATTCTGCGGCCCCTTAAATAGTATTGACGAAGCGGTGGAAGCCGCCATAAAAGCGGCATCTTCGGGGGACTCTGTTGTGCTATCCCCGGGCTGCGCCTCATTTGGGATGTTCCTTAACGAATTCGACCGCGGGCGCAAATGGAAGGCGGCTGTAAAATCTTATTTAACGTGAGTCAGGCAGTTTGAAAAACGCTTTCCGGCGGGGGCGTTACGGGGGTGAAACCCCCGTTGAGGGGGGTAACGGAAGCCCGAAGGGCTGTAGTTAGGGGGGAGACTCCCCCCTCAAAATATTATCGCGCTTCATATTATCTAACTTACGCCTTAAGGAAAATATGATCGGGAGTAGGGTAGGTGTATTATGGATTTAGAAATGCTGCGTACACGTGCGGCAATAATACAAAATGTAAGGCGCTTTTTTGATGGCCGCGGCTATCTTGAAGTAGATACGCCGATGCTTGCCCCTGATTTGATTCCGGAATCATGCCTTGATGTTTTCAAAACGACGCTGCTTCCGGCGGCGAACAGTGGGAGGCAGGCGGCGCGGGATTACTGGCTTGTGCCGTCTCCTGAAATCTGGATGAAAAAGCTGATTGCCGCACATGGAGTAAACGTGTATCAGATTTGTAAATGTTTTAGAAACCGCGAATCATTCGGTATGGCGCATAATCCTGAATTTACGATGCTCGAATACTACACAATGGACACTGATTATATAGGCTCGCTAGGCATAACAGAGGAGTTGTTCGCCGCGCTTGCCGCCGGCAATGATGCCGCTGGTATGGAAACGCTCGGGCCGCCTTTTACGCGCTGGACGATGGACGAGGCTTTCACACGGTTCGCCGGTTTTAGTCTTGAAACGGCTCTCGAAAACGGAACATTGTTGAGCGAGGCGCGGCGGCTTGGACTCGATCCTGATGAAGACTCAAGCGCCGGTGATATTTACAATCTGATATTTATCCACGCTGTTGAGCCGTGCCTGCCCAAAGAAAAACCTGTTGCCCTGCTTGATTATCCGGCGGCAGTTTCCTGTCTTGCAAAGTTGAACTCAGGCGGCGTAAACCCCGCTTCACGGACGATGCAGCGCTGGGAATTGTACGTTCACGGCATTGAATTGGCAAACTGCTATTCGGAAGAGACGGACGCGGAAGAAGTGCGTAAATTTTTTTTGTCGGAACAGCAAGAAAAAAAACGCCGCGACGCCGCGCTTCACGCGGTTGACAACAATTATTGGGAAATATTTTTGCCACGAAAAACGGCTTCCGGCGAGGATAGGCTATTTCCACGCTGTTCGGGTGCAGCGCTTGGTCTTGACCGCCTCATCATGGCGTTTACAGGCCGGAAAACGATTGACGGCGTACTCCCGTTTCCGATGGAACCGCTTTTTTTGTAAAACTCCATATTGGCCAGGCAGCGTAACCGACGATATGCGATAATGCCTTCAGTCGAAAATCCGCTGTTTGAGGGCCAGTCCTGTGGGTGTTACGGCAAGGCCGCCCTGCGCCGTTTCGCGGAGGCTGGGGGGCAGCGCGTCTCCGACATCCTTCATCGCGGATATAACTTCGTCAACCGGTATCATGCTTTTTATGCCGGCCAGCGCCATATCCGCGGAGGCTATCGCGCACATCACGCCGCCGGCGTTGCGCTTGACGCAGGGAACCTCG
>JAISZZ010000180.1 GCA_031284385.1 Treponema sp. | reverse complement strand
TCACATGCTCTACCATTTGTTCTTTTTTTTATTTCTTTCATAACCGTACCGGTACATACGCCCAGCTCTCGTGCCGTTGCCTGTATTCTCATTTCCGTCAATCGTCCATTGGATTACGGCTTTCTTTACTTCCGGTTTACAGCCGTTATAGGTGCATTGTGCGTAAAACGTTTTATGGGAACATGCCGGATTATTACAGGCGTATCTCTTTTTACCGTTTGAACTGCCATAACTTCTGACATCCTCACTTCCGCAAAACGGACATTTTAATGCTGCCTTTACCATATCTTCCCCCTCTTAAAGTTTTAGGTTTAGTATATCTACTTCTTACTATAATAAATCAAGCACATGACCTTTTTATTCTGCAATATCTGGTTTAATACCCCGCGGCTTGCCGCGGCTCAAGTAATGCAAAGCCTACAGAGATTTGGTATTAAACCAGACGGTATTATAAATTTCCTTACAGAACGAGCCTCCGTTCAAACTAATACAACGCTTAAGATACCGCGTGGCTTGCCGCGCGGAGGCTCATTGTTTGGCGAAATTTGATACATATCCGTCAATGTATTATTCCCGAATAAGCGCTTAACAGGAATCAACTTGAAATATACGAGTCGGTCATATATCCTATTAAGATAAGCGATTTAGTATTATAGGGGGTCGTTATGCTGGAACAGGCGCGTGAGGGGATAGATTATGCCGCATTAAAAAAAGGTGGTTTTATGCGGCAGGCGCAAAACGGGAAATTTTCCATGCGGTTAAAGGTTACAGGCGGTCAGATTTCCTGTAAACAGCTTGAAGCAATATGCAAGGCCGCGAAAAAGTACGGTAAGGAGTACGTTCATCTAACATCACGTCAGGGATTAGAAGTGCCTTTTATAGATGTTAAAGATGTGGAAACGGTGAAAAAAGAGCTGACTGAAGCCGGTGCACCTATCGGAGTTTGCGGTCCGAGAGTGCGGACGGTAACGGCTTGCCAAGGAAACGCGGTCTGTCCCTCGGCGGCTATAGAAACGAGCTGCCTTGCGGCGGAACTTGACGAGCGCTATTTTGGCATGGAATTGCCGCATAAGTTCAAAATCGGAATAACGGGTTGTAAAAACAACTGTCTCAAAGCGGAAGAAAACGACCTTGGGATAAAAGGCTGCATCATTCCTGAGTGGAGTAAAGGCGCTTGTACTTTCTGCGGCGTTTGTGAAGCAGTCTGCGCTTACGACGCGGTAAAAGTTGACGCGGAAAAAGAAAATTTACTGTTTGACAAGAAAAACTGTACTTACTGCGGAAAGTGTATAAAGAGTTGTCCTTCGGACGCATGGCTTGGCAGTAACGGTTATTTACTCTCTTTCGGCGGAATGTTTGGAAACGAAATAAAAAAGGGAATGTATCTTCTGCCTGTCATATTTGAAAAAGAGCGGGTTCTTGAAGTAGTGGACGCGGCTATTCGCTTTTATCAGGACAATGGCAGGGCAGGCGAGCGGTTCGGCAAAACACTGGAACGCACGGGAGAAGGGGGCAGTCTTGCTGAAAAACTGAAAGCCGTTTGTTTAGAATCTGGCGGCAGCGTATAAGCATTCTCCTTCGCGCATTAAAAAGGTGGTGGCGGGAATGGGTCGAGAACACATCGTTGTCTCTTGCCCCATTACCCGCTTTTTTATGGCGGCAGTAGCGGCAAGCAGCTTATCACTCGTCAATTTATCGAACTTAGGGCAACGCTGATTAACTTGAGGCCAATCAGCGTTGCCCTATGTATTTGCTCATTTCATTACGCAAATACGGCATTCAAGTAGCACTGATTTATGCGCACTCGCATAAATCAGTGCTTCCTTAGCATTTCGTTGTAGTAACGGGTTTCTATCCTTTCCTCGCTTATGCCGGCAAGTTTTAGGAAGGCGAGTAGTTCTTTACGCGCCTGTTCCACAGTTTCAGGTTTATCATCGTCGGCCATTATCTCCAGTTCCAAAAAACAGCCTAGTTTTTCAACGCTGGAAAGTTCCACGTTGATACAGCCGTACCGCCATGACCGCCCCTGTTTTTTCTTTGATATTCCGGGCGCAAGTCCCAGCCTTTCCATTAACTCTTTGAATGCTGCGATAGCATCCTCATCAAACGCGCCGCCAGCCGGAGTAGGGGCTTTTACAGCGAATTCTTTTTCATCGTTGACTTCTATGCCGTTGCGGATTTCCTTTGTCTTGTAAGTTGCCAGCGTAAGGCTTTCCGGCGCGTGGTTTCGGCGGCTGATTGTTTCCCTGCGTATTCGGATGCCGGATACCGGCACAGTTTCCTGTTTTGCCACCGGCAAAACAGGAAACCAATATGTGTCGTCTTTTTCAAAACTGGCCACAAAAGAGGCCGCAGAATCGATTCTTTTTTCGACAGCCTCACGGTCATCCACCCAGGCCTTTAGTTCAATTTCAAACGGCATAATTAATGGATGGTGAAACAGGCGCTTAAAGCAGTTTCTTTAGTTCAGCCGCTTTGTCAGTTTTTTCCCATGGGAAATCTTTTCTGCCAAAATGTCCATAAGATGCGGTTTTTTGATATATCGGCCTGCGGAGGTCGAGCATTTTTATGATACCGGACGGAGACAGGTCGAATATTTTGGAAACAGCCTCTTCAATCTTGGCTTCCGGCGCTTTTGACGTACCGAAAGTGTCGACCATAACGGAGACAGGGAATGGTACGCCTATCGCGTAGGCTAATTCAACCTCGCAATACTCTGCAAGGCCGGCGGCCACTATATTTTTTGCAACATAACGCGCCGCGTAAGCCGCGCTGCGGTCAACTTTGGTCGAATCTTTGCCGGAAAACGCGCCGCCGCCGTGCCTGCCCATGCCGCCATACGTATCAACTATGATTTTCCGCCCCGTAAGTCCCGTATCACCGAAAGGACCGCCCACGACGAAACGTCCTGTCGGATTGATATAGAACTTTGTTTTGGCATCCATCATTCCGGTAGGCTCCAAAACCGGCTTAATTATCTTGTTGATTATAGCATCCTTTATCTCGTTGTATGAAACATCGGGATCGTGCTGGTGAGATACGACAACCGCGTCAATACGGATGGGTTTACGCCCCTCATATTCCACCGTTACCTGACTCTTAGCATCTGGACGCAGCCATTTTATCGCTTTGGACTTCCGTAATTCGGTGGCGTTAAGCAGAATTTTATGCGCGAGTGTGATAGGCAGAGGCATAAGTTCCTCAGTTTCCGTGCAGGCAAAGCCAAACATCATTCCCTGATCGCCTGCGCCCTGCTGCCCCTTGTACTCCTCCAGCCCTGTACCGGAAACCCCCTGACTTATGTCAGGAGATTGACTGTGTATCATATCCAAAACAGCCATTGATTGAAAATCAAGGCCATAATCAGGATGCGTGTATCCGATATTTTTCGCCACATCCCGTACCACGCTCTGAAAATCGACAAAAGTTTGGGTCGTGATCTCGCCTCCGACCAGAACAAGGGATGTTGATGCGTAAGTCTCGCAGGCGACGCGGCTATACGGATCGTCCTTTAAGCAGGCATCCAGAATCGCATCCGAAACCTGATCGCAGAGTTTATCGGGATGACCTTCCCCAACCGACTCGGAGGTAAAAAAATACCTTCTTTTTTCCATTTCACATACTCCTATTTTAGCGGCAGTACACCGCTTTTAATTAAACCAATTAAATACTACTTGATTTGTAGGAAATATTACAAAATTACCGTTAATGCGTCAAGATAGAAACGCGACAGTCCAGTAATTTTACATTTTCACATCCAGCCTGCCGGCAGGTTTAGGCAGCGGGCGAAAGATGTTGTTCACCAATGTATCCTTTTTTGTACTAATCGGGAATACACACGCGGAACGCCAGACAACGCAATTCGTCGCGTTGACATTAGCGCCGTATATCAGTAGAGTAAAAACCGCAAAATGAAAGCTCTTTGTATATCAGATGAAGTTGATCCGCTCATTTATTCGGCTTCAATTAGGAGGCGTTTTGCGGACGTTGACATAGTGCTTTCCGCAGGTGATCTGCCGATGGAATACCTTGAATTCATTATCTCCAGTTTAAATAAGCCGTTATTTTTTGTTTTTGGGAATCACAATCTGGATCAATTTTGTTATTATAAATACAATGGAATTTTCGATAAACTGGGAATGGTTGCCATGAAAAAAAATATTCCGGGATTGGGAACGGTTTATGCCGGCGGAAAAGTCATAAAAGAAGGGCGTATTTTAATTGCCGGACTAGGCGGTTCAAAGCGTTACAACAACGGTAAAAATCAATTCAGCGATTTTGAAATGTACCTTAAAATTATTCGTCTTATTCCACATCTTTTGTTAAATTGCCTGCGTTACGGACGCGCCATCGATGTGTTGTTGACTCACGCCCCGCCGTATGGCATCCACGACCGCGCCGATGCTTGCCATAGCGGTTTTAGGGCTTTTCTATGGTTTATGAAAATATTCAAACCAAAATATCTAATCCACGGGCATACACATCTATACGATATGATGGAATCGCGTAAAACATCCTTTTATAAAACAATAGTAGTAAATGCCTATAGCCATTTTGTAATGGAATTCGAGGATAAATTATGGTAAATGAAATTGTAAAAGTACAAGCGATGGAAGATTTTTCCCGGGCGCGAAGCCGCGCATTTATTTCAAGGATTCAGAATTTTATAAATGTGGATAAAGATAAACTGCTTTCATTTAATAATGTCAAAGAAATATTAAAGCCGAAAACCGAAATATACCGTGGTATGCAGGTGGTTCCAATAAAATTGATAGTTGGAAGTGAAGGCCGGTATCTTGATTTCAACAAATTCTTTTTTCCGCGTTCTAGTTATCTGCGCCGGCGGTGGCAGAGCGTTGATGAAGCGCGTATTACAAATATAACGCTGCCGCCCATTCAACTTTATGAAATAGGCGGAGTTTATTTTGTACGCGACGGCAATCACCGCGTATCTGTCGCAAAAGCACAGGGAATAGAATTTATAGATGCGGAAGTGATAAGCCTTTCAAGTGAAATTCCAATAGAACCATCCATGACTCAGCTTGAACTCCGAGAAGCTGTCATCAAATATGAAAAATATCAGTTTTATGAAAATACGGGTTTTGGAAAACTGACCGGCGATTATGATTTAGATTTCAGCAGAACAGGACGCTATGATGTTATATACAATCATATCATGGTTCACAAATACTATATGAATCAATATCAATCAAATGAAATAGCTTTTAAGGATGCTGCGGTTTCATGGTATAAAAATGTATACTGTCCCATAATTCAGATTATACAAGAAGAAAATATACGTTCTATTTTTCCAAAAAGGACTCCTGCTGATATGTATGTATGGCTTGTTAAACATTGGGATAAACTTAAAAAAATGTACGGCAGTGATTTCCCGCTGTCTGACGCGATAAAAGATTTTTTAGATAAGCACAAAAGACAAAATAAAAAAAAATCATATAACATATTTGATTTCTTTTATCACATAATTAAGCCGTTAAAAAAATGAAGGAACAAAATTTGAAATACTATCTTGAGCCGTTGGGATGCGCGAAAAATCAGGTCGATGCCGAAACTATAATTACGATTCTTAACACTGCCGGCGCGGAATTTGTTGAAGCCCCCGAAGCTGCGGACATTATAATAGTTAATAGCTGCGGTTTTATTGATAAAGCAAAAGATGAGTCAATAAAATCCGTTATAAATTTTAAACAGAATTATCCCGATAAAAAAATTATTTTGTCAGGCTGTCTCGCCCAGCGTTATCAGGAAGAACTGCGGAAAGACCTTTACGAAGCGGATGCCGTATTCGGAAACAGTAACCTTGACGAGATAGCGCCGCTTGCTTTCAGCATGGCGGGTGCGCCGCTTAAAAACTCCCTACCTCCCGCTTTAACTGCGGAGCGAGTCAAACTTCTTTCACTGCCGGGATCCGTTTATATTAAAATTGCTGAAGGCTGCGATAATCACTGTTCTTTCTGCGCTATACCACTGATACGCGGCGGCCTCCGCAGCAGAAGTGTTGATGATATTGTAAATGAGTGCGACGTTTTTTTGAAACGCGGCGCACTTGAGCTTTGCCTTGTAGCTCAGGATTTGGCTTCTTATGGAGCGGAGAGGAATGGAAGGGGGGAGTTACCGGAACTGCTCAATGCCATATCCTTGCTTCAAGGCAATTTTTGGGTGCGGCTGCTATACCTGCATCCCGACCATTTTCCGTTCGGCATAATCGAAACGATGTCGCGGGACACACGGTTTTTGCCTTACTTCGATATACCGTTTCAGCACGCTTCGCCGTCGTTGCTGCGAAAAATGAACCGGCGCGGCAGCTCGGACAGTTATCTTGAACTGATATATCGCATACGCGCCGCGCTTCCCGACAGCATGATACGCTCGACTTTTTTAACGGGTTTTCCCGGCGAAACTATCGAGGATTTTAACATTTTGCTGAACTTTCAAAAAACGGCCAATCTGGACTGGCTCGGCGTTTTTGTTTATTCCAACGAAGACGGCGTTCCCGCCTGCTCTTTTACCGGAAAAATCGCGAAAGCAGTGAGCCATAAACGAAAACGTTTAATAGAAACACGGCAGATACCAATAACCGAAAACCGTATGGAGCGGTTTACAGGGCGGCGCATG